>NZ_JBQHWS010000004.1:0-85152 GCF_052063845.1 Blautia sp. HCP3S3_D9 | reverse complement strand
AAGTGAAGCTCTTTTTTCATTCACTTAATAGGTGAAAAGCAATATTCAGTTAAAATACTGTAACTATGTGGCTTTCGGCCACTTTCACGGCATTGCCGTGAATAATCTAGGTTAAATTTTAATAATATCCTCTTTCTCAATCGCATATCCAAGCACGGATTCCACCGCACTGCCAATCTGGCAGAGCCTGTGGATTCGTATTTTACTTTCCTTCGCTTTTCCAATTCTCGTTTCTGTGCTGCGTACTGTTTCGCTTTCTCAAGGCTTTCCTGTTCTCTTTTTTCCAACTGAAGCATACGCTCCTCATAACTCTTTGTTGATCTTGCCATAATTATCATGTATGAGGATTCTGAAACGGTATAGTAAGATAATCGGAGTTATGACATACTTACACGCAAGAAGCATTTCAGCAGTTCCGATTGTCTGATTATCCTTCTTCGCATCCCCGGTCAAGCTTGTCATAATGGAACGCATGGAAGCACCAGCCTGGGAAGCCTTGACACCCGGATCACTCCGGGCACACAAAAAGCACCTGCCATTCCTGACAAATGCTTTCATTATCGTCTTCATTTTTTTAATTAGCAAAGCTGGAAGTTATATTACTCAAATTTTTACAGATTGATAACCTTTGGTTCTTCTGTTCAGGACATGCCGGAAAATAACACTCAATCAATCGGGCAGTAAAAGAACATGACCCTCATTCGATTAATCATTGAGCCGACCTTGGCAGACTGCTCATTGCCGCCCCTGTCGCAGCTTCCTCTTCACATTCTGCCAGAACAAGTTCTGCCTTGAACATATCTTCAATAATTTCGCACAGTACCGGATTTTTTCTCAGTCCATTTCCTGAACCAATCATGCGCCTGATCTTTATGCCGGTTCCTTTCTGAATAGTCATATACATCTGATACAATTCTGTACTCATTCCCTTCAGAACACCATAGCAGAAATCTTCTGGCATAAAGTTTTCGGAACACATCTGAGTAATACTTCCGCTTTTTTCCGGATTCATCCGCGTACCATCAAATGTTGTTTCAACTTTAATCTTTCGACTTTCAGACCTTTCGCTATTCTGGTCTCTCCCTGTTCTTGCCATCTTTTCCATTACTTTATATAATGGCTGATCCTGTCCGGTCGCTTCTTTTACAAATTTTCGGAAAAACTGTTCCAGGAGCGCATATGCCTTACCGCCACACAGAGATGCTCCCGCAAGCAGATACTTCCCATTCAGGAAAGGTCTCGCCTCAATTCCATCTCCCGAAAAATACTGACTGGAAAGAACAGAAATCTGTCCACCGGTTCCCATATTGACCAGTAATATATTCTCCTTATCACCTGCTGCTCCGAGGAAACTTGCCTGATTGTCTCCGATTGCTGTTGTAACTGTTCTTCCTCCATATGTACCCAGTTTTTCTATTTCCGTACAAACATCCGGCAGCCAGTTTGCACCCACTCCCATTTCAGCCAGTTTTTCTTTTTCAAAGCACATCTTATTGCTGTCAAAGAATCCAAAACCTGCCGCATTACTCACATGTACCAATGGTTTTTTTCGCCCTGTCAAATGCATTCCAAAATAATCCATGATTGTACAGAAACTCAAGGCCGCATCCGGAACCAGATTATGCCTGATATTATAGATATGTGTGACAAGCCCATATCCTGAAGCAGCATGGATTTGACATCTTTCCCGGATTTCTTCTGTTAAAGGAATCTGATCCCCATCGCAGATACTTCCTCTGGCATCCTGCCATGTATATAACGGACTGACACAATTTCCTTCTTTGTCAACATAGACAATCCCATGCATCTGCCCTGTGAGCCCAATCCTTTCAGCCTCCGGATACTTCTCCAGGAAATAATCCAGCAGATTCATTGCTCTTTCTACAATTTCCCCGGCATACTGTATTCTTTCCCATTCATTTCCGGTTTCAATAAAGCAGCCATTCTCTACGGTCTTTGCCTCCAGAATCTTTGTCTGCCCGTTTTCTCCTTTTTCCAGAACAACACCACTTATCGTTGTTGTCCCAATGTCAATCCCCGCCGTTTTCACAGTCCAAACTCCTCTGCCAGTTTCTTAAACTCCGGCAGGGAATTAATAATCGTATCATAAGATACACAGTAAGCCAGTCTCACATAACCCGGGCAAGCAAAGGAACTTCCAGGAACCATAAGAATATTATATTTCTTTCCTGCTTCGCAGAACGCTTTTTCATCTGCTACCGGTGATTTTACAAAAAGGTAGAATGCACCCTGCGGTTTGATGCACTCGAATCCGCATTCCTTCAGTCCATTGTATAATGCCAGACGGTTCTTGTCATATGCAGCTACATCCACTTCTGCATCTACACATTTGGCAATCACCTTCTGCATCAGAGACGGTGCATTGACACATCCGATGGTACGGTTGGCAATAGCCGCTGCAGTGATAAGTTCTTCGCTGCCATCTGCCTCATCCGGAATTACCAGATAACCGATACGCTCTCCCGGAAGGGACAGAGATTTGCTGTAAGAATAACCAACAATAGTATTACCGTAATATTTTGTCAGATACGGAACCTCTACACCGTCATAAGCCAGCTCTCTGTATGGCTCGTCAGAAATCAGGTAAATCACACTGCCGAATTCCTGCTGCTTTTTCTCAAGAATTGCTGCCAGCTTCTTAATGGTTTCTTCGGAATATACAACACCAGTCGGGTTATGAGGTGTATTTACGATCACAGCCCTTGTCTTTGCCGTAATCTTCTGCTCAAACTCCTCAAGATTCGGCTGGAATGTGGTAGTATCCGGAGAGATTTCCACAAGCTTGCCATCAAAATTACGCACATATGCACCATATTCCAGAAAGTATGGTGCAAAAACAATCACTTCTTCCCCAGGATTCAGAATCGTCTTAAAAATCACATTCAATCCGCTGGCTGCCCCAACCGTCATAATCAGATTCTTCGCCGCAAATTTAGTTCCAAAGCGACGGTTCAAAGATTCTGCTATCGTCTGGCGCACATCCTCAAATCCCGCATTACTCATATAACCATGAAGCACCGTCGGCTCCACCTCATTCACCAAATCAATAATAGCCTCCTTCACACACTCCGGTGCCGGAACACTTGGATTCCCAAGACTGAAATCATAAACTTTGTCCGCCCCATAGATGGCTCTGAGACGGTTTCCCTCCTCAAACATCATACGAATGGCTGAATTATTTTTTACATAAGGTTTCATTTTTTCTGCTATCATAACATATTCGCTCCTGTCCAAATAATCCCGGCAAATCACCGAAATTCAAAATAATATCGCAACTGCCCTCTTTCTCTTACAATCGCATAATCTATCCTTATTTTAACCTCATCATGGTAAAGTGTCAATGTGTGACAATATACTATGTTTCATCTTTTTAACCGAATCGTTGCCGTTCGCTCCGTTTACAGTAATGTAGCCAAAATTCCAGATTACCCGCATCAATGGAATTTTGACTTATATGTATCGGGATTTTGGCATATTCATACCCCAAAAACACCTCGCGGGATAGTAGCGCATGAACAGCAACACCAAATCAAATAAGTCCCTGCCAGTGTGTTTAAAAACTCCAACTACCAGCATAGAAAAATAATTTATTTCATGTGCATTTGCAGGATATTTAGATATTCTTAGCTGGTCAAAATCTGCGTTATGAGAAAAATGACACACTGTCTGAGCGAAGCGAGTTTGTGGCATTTTTCTCATGCCTTTAGCAGATTTTGAGCAGCTTAGAATATCTTAATGTCCGAAACCGCACATGAAATAAATTATTTTTCTATGCGTCCCTCCTTCAAATCCCTCCCTCAGCTTCTTCCCACTATATCTCAAAAAGACCATATCACAAACAAAAAAAGACCAACAGTCTCCCTTTCCGGATTCCCTGTCAGTCTTTTAATACCTCTTATTTTCTCAGCTCTTCACACTCAAACGCACCAACGCCCTCTGCAGCTTAGCCTCCACAATCTTATAATCATGATCAGTCAAACCACCTTTGGCGATCATCTCCTCAGCTCTTTTCTTAGCTTCCTGCGCACGCTGCTCATCAATATCCTCTTTCCACTCCCAGGTAGTTGCAAGGACACGACACTTTCCGTTCATAACAGAAAGCATTCCGCCAATACAGGCTGCGGTCCGTCTGCTGCCGTCTTCCATTACCACACTGGCTTCCCCCATTCCCAGGGCAGTACAGTAATTACAATGTCTGGCAAGAATGGCCAGATCACCACTGACAGTTCTACAGATCACACGCTCCACGTTGCCTTCAAAGAGCAGTCCGTCCGGTGTTCCGATTCTCAACGGGAAAGTACTCATAGGACATTTCCCCCTTTACTGATTCTTGGCTTTTTCAAACACTTCATCAATGGTTCCCACAAACAGGAAATAACTCTCAGGAATGTCATCACACTCACCGTTCAGGATCATCCTGAATCCTCTCAGTGTCTCCTTCAGCGGAACATATTTACCAGGCATACCTGTGAACTGTTCTGCTACAGAGAAGCTCTGTGACAGGAATCTCTGAACCTTACGGGCGCGGCTTACAGTACGTTTGTCTTCCTCAGACAACTCATCCATACCCATGATGGCAATGATGTCCTGAAGCTCTTTGTAACGCTGAAGAACCCTCTGTACTGATCTGGCAATCTCATAATGCTCTGTTCCTACGATCTCAGGAGAAAGGATACGGCTTGTGGAATCCAGAGGATCAACAGCCGGATAAATACCCTGGCTGGAGATCTCACGGGAAAGTACAGTTGTTGCATCCAGATGTGAGAATGTAGTTACAGGAGCCGGGTCAGTCAGGTCATCGGCAGGCACATATACAGCCTGTACAGATGTGATGGAACCTTTTCTTGTAGAAGTAATTCGTTCCTGCAGGTTACCCATTTCAGTTGCCAGTGTAGGCTGGTAACCTACGGCTGAAGGCATACGTCCCAGAAGCGCAGACACCTCGGAACCTGCCTGTGTAAAACGGAAAATATTGTCAATAAAGAGGAGCACATCCTGGTTCTTCTCATCACGGAAATATTCCGCCATGGTAAGTCCGGAAAGTCCAACTCTCATACGTGCTCCGGGCGGCTCGTTCATCTGACCGTAAACCAGAGCAGTCTTGTCGATAACTCCACTTTCTTTCATTTCATTGTAAAGGTCATTTCCCTCACGTGTACGCTCTCCTACGCCTGTAAATACGGAAAGTCCACCGTGTGCAGTTGCTACATTGTGGATCAGCTCCATGATAAGAACTGTTTTTCCTACACCTGCACCACCGAAAAGACCGATCTTACCACCCTTTGCATAAGGGCAGATCAGGTCAACGACCTTGATTCCTGTCTCCAGGATCTCTGTTGCAGGCATCTGTTCTTCATAAGAAGGAGCCTGACGATGGATAGACCAGCGTTCCTTTGCCTCCGGTGCCGGAAGGTTATCTACCGGGTCACCCAGAAGGTTAAATACTCGTCCCAGGCATTCCTCACCTACAGGAACAGAAATGGGACCGCCTGTATCCAGGGCTTTGGCACCGCGCACCAATCCGTCAGTAGAATTCATGGCAATACATCTTACCACGTCATCACCGATCTGCTGTGCAACCTCGGCAACCAGCTTTGCGCCATCATTATCAATCTCTATGGCATTGAGAAGAGGAGGCAGTTCATCGTGCGCAAAGCGGATATCCAGTACCGGACCGATAACCTGCACTACCTCGCCAATGTGTTTTTCACTCATGTTAGTAATCTCCTATCTGTTGGAAATTATATTAAAGACCTTCTGCACCTGCAACAATCTCCGTGATCTCCTGCGTGATGCTTGCCTGACGCGCTCTGTTGTAATACAGATTGAGCTTATCAATCATCTCTTCCGCATTACTTGTGGCAGCGTCCATAGCCATACGTCTGGCTGCCAATTCACTTGCGGCACTTTCGCAGATACCGCCATAAACCAGACCTGCCAGATATTCCGGAACAATGGCATCAAATACTGTCTCTCCGTCCGGTTCATAGAGGATCAGATTCTTCGTCTCTATCTTACCGCCGCTTTCCTCTCTGATATCAGTCATAGGAAGCATGGAAAATACCTCCGGCTGTTGGGAAAGCATGGAATTAAAGACAGTATAGCATAATTCAATATGGCCAAAGGTTCCTTTTCGAAATTCCGTACAGAGCATATTTGCCATCTCAAAACAGTCCGCCACAGAAATGTTCCCCACTTCTGCAAACTGTTCTGTCAGGGCTTCAATCCCTCTCTGACGGAAATATTCCACTGCTTTCTTTCCGACCGGCAGAACCATGTAATCCTTACCTTCAGCAGAAGCCTCCAGACACTTGAAAAGGTTTGCATTATATCCGCCTGCCAGTCCTCTGTCACCTGCGATCACTACATAGCAGGTTTTATTATTCGGGGACTCTTTCGCATAAACAGATGAGAAGTCTGTATTCTCCCTTGCAATCTCTTTCAATGTCTCATGAAGTTCTGTAAAGTACGGACGACATACCTCTGCACGTTCCTTTGCCTTACGCAGTTTGGAGGATGCTACAAGCTCCATGGCCTTGGTAATCTGCATGGTACTCTGTACACTCTTGATACGCAGCTTTACCGCTTTCATATTCGAAGCCATACGATACCCTCCTAATCACTTTATTTCTCAGGTCTTGTATTCAGGAAATTCTCTGTATATGCATCCAGCACGCTACGAAGTTTCTGCTCTGTTTCCTGCTCCAGTTTACCTGTTGTGCGGATTTCCTGCATAACTTCCAGTCCTGCTGCATCTGTATCCAGATACGTATATAATCCTGATTCATATACACTTACATCTTCAACTTTAATTGTTTCCAGAACACCCTTTGTAACTGCATAAAGGATCGCAACCTGTTTCTCTACAGGAACCGGTGCGTTCTGATTCTGCTTCAGGACTTCTACGATACGGGCGCCCTGTTCCAGACGTGCCTTTGTATCAGCATCCAGATCAGAACCGAACTGTGCGAAACTCTGCAGCTCACGGTACTGGGAATAAATCAGTTTCAGTGTTCCTGCTACTTTCTTCATCGCCTTGATCTGCGCATCACCACCAACTCGGGATACGGAGATACCAGGGTTTACAGCTGGCATGATTCCTGAATGGAATAACTCTGTTTCCAGGAAGATCTGTCCGTCTGTGATAGAAATAACATTAGTAGGAATATAGGCAGATACGTCACCTGCCTGTGTCTCGATGATCGGCAGTGCTGTCATGGAGCCGCCGCCATGCTCATCGTCAAGTTTTGCTGCACGTTCCAGAAGTCTGGAATGCAGATAGAAAACATCTCCAGGATATGCCTCACGTCCTGGTGGACGACGGATCAGCAGGGAAAGTGCACGGTATGCAACTGCGTGCTTACTTAAGTCATCATAAATGATCAGCACGTCTTTTCCCTTATTCATAAAGTACTCACCCATTGCACATCCGGAATACGGTGCGATATACTGCAGCGGGCTTGACTCAGATGCTGTAGCTGCTACAACGATGGTATAATCCATTGCGCCGTTTCTGGTAAGGTTCTCTACTAATGTAGCTACTGTAGAACGTTTCTGTCCGATGGCTACATAGATACAGATTACATCTTTTCCCTTCTGGTTAATGATGGTATCTGTGGCAATTGTAGTTTTACCGGTCTGGCGGTCACCGATGATCAGTTCTCGCTGTCCACGTCCGATTGGGATCATGGAGTCGATTGCTTTGATACCTGTCTGGAGAGGCTGATATACAGATCTTCTCTCGCAGATTCCAGGTGCCTTGCTCTCGATCGGCCGGAATTCTTTTGTATCAATAGGGCCTGTTCCGTCGATTGGCTGTCCGAGCGCATTTACAACACGTCCAACCATGGCGTCACCTACCGGTACAGACACGACCTTGCCTGTACGTTTTACGGTCTGACCCTCACCAATATTCTCATCTGAACCAAAGATTACGATGGAGACACTGTTCTCCTCCAGGTTCTGTGCCATGCCGAAGCTTCCGTCTTCAAATTCCAGAAGTTCTCCGGACATACAGTTTACCAGTCCGCTGGCTCTGGCAATACCGTCACCAACCATAAGGATCGTACCTGTCTCGTTCTGTTGAATGGCATTTTCGTAATATTTTATCTGGCTTCGGATGACCTTGGATATTTCCTCAGGTTTTAATTGCATGTTTCCATTCCATCCTTTTATTCTATTATTTTGCACTATTCAGGATTTAGAACTTTAAAGTCTTTCGTGCAGGCACGAAAAATCTTTTAAATCGCAGATCCTGACTCTTTTTATACGACCATTTCATTCAGTTTCTTGGAAATACCGGAAATACGGCTCTGTACGGTACCGTCGAGCTGTACGCCCTCTAGTTCCACGCGAAGTCCGGCAAGCACGGATGCATCGGTCTTCTGGACCAGATACACTTTCTTTCCGCTTATCTTCTCAAGCTTCGCTTTCAAAGCTTCCATCTGAGTTTCACTGAGCTTCACTGCACTTGTCACTACTGCTTCCGCAATTCCATGTGCACTGTTGTAGCGTCGGATAAACTCTTCGCAGCATCCGGCAAATTCTCTCAGAATCTTGCGTTCACACAATAATTTCATGAAATTCACCAGATATCTCTCTGCCTGCTGTCCGAAAGCCTCTTCAATCATCTTGAGTCTCTCTTCTTCAGGGATTGCCGGTTCTCCCAGCAATTTCAGATATTCCGGATTCTCTCGAAAAATCTGTCTGATCGCAATCATCTGCTCCATGATCTGTCCGTCGAGCTTTTCTTCAGCGGCAAGGTCATACAGACTTCCGCCGTAAACTCTGGCAGTTTTTGTCATGATGCCTCACCCACATTCTCAATAAACTCGTCAATCAGTTTTACATGATCTTCTTCATTAATTTCGCGCTCGATCACTTTTCCGGCAATCTCTACAGCCATACCACCGATCTCTTCTTTGATCTCGTTGACTGCTTTACGTTTCTCCTGGGCAATGTCTTTCTCTGCCTTTTCTTTCATGGCAGTTACCTGACTGGAAGCTTCTTTGATCATCTCTTCACTCTGGATCGCAGCGGTTTTCTGCGCTGTCATCACAATGTCGTTTGCTTTATTCTTGGCTTCCTGCATATTCTTTTCATATTCTGCTTTCATTCCCTGAGCTTCTTCTTTCGCCTTCACTGCATCCTGGATCTCTGCGTCCGCTTTCGCTTTTCGCTTGTCCAGCATCTCATTGATCGGCTTGAAGAGGAAACGTTTGATCAGATATACCTGAATAAAAAGGTTGCAAATCGTCGCTATAAAATTCCACGGCACAATTCCAACTAATTCCTGTACCTGCATGTTTGTAACCTCCTGTCTATACTTATGCGGATCATTCTCCGACTGCCGCCGGAATCATCCACAAGTTCCATATCAGATGCCGCTTAGTCTGTGATATCCGGCATCTTAGCTGTTTTTATCAGCTCAGGAAGTTCATGAACATACCAGGTGCAACGAAGATAAGTAACAGACCGGTAACGAAACCGTAGATACCTGTTGTCTCTGCGATCGCACATCCAAGAAGCATAGTAGAAGTTACATCACCTTTGCACTCAGGCTGACGTCCGATTGCTTCCAGTGCTTTAGCTACTGCGTTACCTTCACCAATACCAGGGCCGATACCTGCGATAAGTGAACATCCTGCTCCAATTGCACAACCTGCTAATGCGATACCTTTTGCCAGTAACTGAAAATCCATAATAAAACCCTCCTGTTTAAATAATAATCTGCAGCTTTTTCCCCTTTGCTGCGGTATTAATTTTTTCTGCTGTATTTCAGCATTCTTTTTGGTTACCACCGCCACCGTTTCGCTCCGGCAGTTCATACGGCCATAACCCATATCAGCGGAAATCCCCTTTGTATGTTCCGCCAAAGTTTCTGCTACTCTTCTGCTGCGTTTGCAATATACATTACAGTCAGCATACAGAAAATGAACGCCTGCATGATTCCTGAGAACCAATCAAAATAGACGGACAGGATCGCAGGTACACCGACATCAAGAATCGGTATCTGTGACAGTACATCTCCCACTAAACCAGGGATCAGTCCCAGAAGTGCGGAACTTGCAACTGCCAGTGCTCCATAAATAAGACCATTGATTACCACACCGGAAAGGATATTTCCAAAGTGACGACACGCCATACTGACGGGTGTTGCCAGTTCAGAAAGAATATTAAACGGTGTCATAACTGCGATCGGGGTTGTAAATCCTTTCAGATAGCCGCCGAATCCACTGGTCTTGATCTTCTGTGCTGTGATCATAATAAAGACCACAACTGCCCATGCCGCCTCTGTTGAGAGGTCTGCTGTCGGGCTTCGAAGTCCCACAAGACTGATCAGGTTGGAAACCACACTTGTTGCAAAAAGTGCTGCAACAAATGGTATCAGGTATCTGAATTTCTCACCCATATTTCCGATTACAAAGCTGTTGGCTTTCTCTACTATGAGCTCTGCCACTGCCTGGCGCTTGGAAATATTCTCTTCTTTCAGATCATGGGTAAGCCAGATACATAATCCTGTGATCAGGATCATAACCAGCCAGCTTACCACCATAGTTTCACTGATCTTTAATTGCCCAAGAACAGGCACATCGATCGGCAATGTAAAGAATATCCTTGCCCCGGTAATATCCAACTCCATACTCTTCATTCACCTCCTGTCTTTACCGGTACTGTTTTCCGATTTGATGAAACAGATATTTGTAATCTGCCGTTACTTCTTAGTATGAAAAATCCCTGCAATTTTAATTCCTGTTCCAGGAAATAAAAGAGGAACAATTCCAGCTACAAAATGGAAGCACGGAGCAACGATCGCGATGATCACCCAGAGCATCTGAAGCAGCATTCTCTGTGAATAACTTGCCTTGATCTTCATTCTGGCTGTATCTTCATCTGTCGCCGCAGCTGCTTTCTGTACTGCTAATCCCATAAAAAAGAAATTAAGGACTGCCACACATCCTCCAAGTGCCCCGCCAAAGAATACCGTATAATCAAACGGTACCTTCTGAGGCATAAAAGCGTGTAACACTCCAAATACAATCCACATTAATATCAACCCGATACCTGTGATCATGGCGACTCTCTGTGTTTCTTTCTTCACGGCCGGCTGAATATTCTCCATTACGCTCATATAAATCTCCTTTCTATTTCTGTGTACCATTTTACCTGTCTGTTATCATCATACGTGTCTGTTAAACGATACTTTGTTTTTCTTCTTTTTGTTCTCTTTCTTCTGCTGTCTGTTAATAGAAAGATAAAATTTATATGCCACCGTTGCGGAGCCTCCAAGGCCAAAGAAAAAACCGGGGATGTAGATCCAGCCCCCGACTCCTGTCTTGGAAACAATGAACCAGCAGGCTGCCAGGCACAATAAAGTAGGTGTTATGAGAGACAGACCAAGCTGCGATAACATGGTGACATTTCTGATAATCTCTGACCACTGTTTCATCGTCTTCTCCTTTTTAATCTTAGGCGAAGTAAATGAGAATCTCTCTCATCAGCATTTCTTCCTGCTGATGTTCCACCGCCTCCGCCATTTGCTCAATTCACCAAATGCAATTATAACATCCTTTGAATTTATAGTGAAATTTTATCACATTTCAAACACAAATTCAATGAAGTTGTACAAATTATTCAAATTTATTTTTTCTTACCAATATTTTTTGTAATATTTTTATCATTCCTGCTAATTTTATATCACACTGCTTTGTTAAAATTCTCAATAACCCGGATTCTTCTTCCAGTATTCTACGTCTTCTATAAATCATTTCTGCCAAAATATTCTGCTTATTTATAATATAATTTCACGGAACGACTTTGTTTTATAAAAGCTGCAAACAATATCCTGCAGAATAAAAAAACACGAAAACAAAAACGTCTTCTTCTGACTTTTTGCTTTCGTGTCTCTTATAATTCCAGGAGTAAAAGATTCTTTTCCCCTGATCTGTTATTCTTATTATTTATTCTGTATACAGATAAGCACTGAAATCCGGATCATCCAGACTTTCTGCATCGATCCATGCCGGATTCAGAAGCAGATTCTTCTCAATGGTTACGGACTTCTTCGGAGCTGTTGTCTCAGCAGCTGTCCAGATTGTCTGATATCCCATCGCATACGGCTGCTGGGAAACACATCCGATCTCATCGCCATTTCTGATTGCTTCCTGCTGCTTTGTTGTAGCATCTACACCAACCAGTGCCGGAGCATCTCCTTCATCACTCTTCTCAAGGTCAAGATACATTTCTGTTACATCGGCATTTGTACAGAATACTCCATCGAGCCCCGGATATTTCTCCAGAACTTCCTGCATGGCAGCTTTCATATCATCTACCTGATCTGAATAAATGGTCTCTACTACCTCAATATCTCCATACTTCCCGATATTATTCATAAAACCATCCACGCGATCCTGGACGCTCTTAGTCTTCTGCTGTGCAGAAAATACGGCAACCTTACCCATTTTTCCAAGTGCACTTCCAAGCTGGTAAGCTGCCATCTTACCTACCTGCACATTATCAGTTCCTCTGTATGCTCTCACCAGCTTCTTTTCAGATACATTAGAGTCAAATGCAATAACTGGAATCCCATTCTCTTTAGCTGCCTCAAGCTGCGCCTGACAGGAGTCCATATCACTTGCAGAAATACACAATACATCCGGATCCTCTGCAATAACAGCATCTATAGTATTAATCTGACTCTCTACATCCTCTTCATTGTCCGGTCCTTCAAAAGTCATGGTAATCTGATCATCTTTCTTAAAGCCGTACGCTTTGTTGATTGCTTTTACAGCTTCCTCCATGCCTTTCTTAACCATTTTCCAATATTCGCCCTTGGTAGCCTTACTCACTACTGCAATTCTGGAACCTGCTTCAATCTTAACGTCTGTATCAATCTCCGGAATAAGCGGACTTTCATCCTGTTCGTCCACTGCTTCTGCTTCTGAATCAGTCTCTTCGATAGCGTCTGCCACTAATGGCTGGATTGTCTCTTCTACTTCTGCCCTGCTACAACCTGTCAGCATAGTCAGCCCCGTCACCAAACCTATCGCTGCTACCGCCGCTCTTTTCATTTTAATCTCCTCATCCTTTCAATAGTACAATTAATTATTACAATTTTGTTGAACAGCATATTTCTTTCTACATTATACACATTTTACGAAATTCGTCCAGAGATTTTACACATTTTTCACTTTAGTTTCACACATCTACAGGAAAAACGAAACCACTTTTACATCACATATTAAAGTAATTCATAAATAGCACATCTTAATCCAGTTCATCCGTGCACAAAATCGTGTATTAGAAAAATTTCAACAATTATCCGATACGATTCCAACCTTTAAATGCACTTCCTGCCGGAATTACCTGAAATTCCATTTTCTTCTTTGTAACCGGATGTTGAAATCCCAGCTTCGCCGAGCAGAGTGCCAGCGGTTCCTGTCCGCTCTTCTGCGGATTATATTTCCTGTCACCCACAAGCGGCATTCCCACATGTGCCATCTGTACGCGGATCTGATGATGTCTCCCGGTATCCAGACAGATTTCCAGAAGATTTCTTCTCTGTCCCTGCACCTCTCTCGTTTCCAGCAATTCATATGACAGCACTGCTTTCTTCGCACCTACAGTTCCTGCTGCTACAACTGTCGAATTGTTCGTTCTATTGTCTTTCTTCAACCAATCCTCCAGAGTTGCTTTCTGTACTTTTACTTCTCCCTCCGTTACCGCCAGGTAAATCTTCTTTATTTTTCCTGATGTCATCTGTCTGTTCAACTCAGCTGCTGCTCTGGAATTCAACGCAAATACCAGTACTCCCTCAACTGGCTGATCCAGACGGTGAATAATGCCCAGGTACGGCATCTTACCCGGGACTTTCTGTGCGACATAATTCTTCAGCAGACTCTCCAGATCCATACTTCCAACCCGTGCATTCTGCACTGCAATCCCCGCAGGCTTATGACACACCAGAATATCTTTATCTTCATATATAATATAATCTCTAATATCTTTAATCCACATAAAAAAACTCTCCTTTTCATGGAGAGTATATCCTACTTTTCAATTTCACGCAATAATCGATTCCAGTCTGCCAATATATCCGTTAACTCTATGCCATTGGCTCATATCGTACCAGGCAATGATTTTCGCAATACACCGAATTTTGCATATTAAAAACGGTCATCACTTCTTACTTTCCTCAATTTCAAAAATGATGACCGTTTTAATGTTCTTCGTTATTCAATTTATTTTCCTCTTAGTATTCTTTCTATAATAATATTTTATTTACAGATTACTTTTTCAGGTTTCCATATTTAATTTTTCTATTATAAATTTCTCTTCTGATTCCCTGCTCATAATTCATATGCGTTATCAATAATCTGATTCAAATTTCGCATCTGACTATCAGTTATTTTACTCATAGAACTTACTTAGAAAGTTTTATAGATTTTAAATTATAATTTCACGGATTATAATTTGATGTTATTTGGAAATATCAGATATACTTTTTTCAATTATTCGTGCTAAGCAATTGTAAACTTAACTTCTTAAATCCACAACCGTTTATTTATCTTTTTGTACTTTATCATATATCTTTTGAACACAAATGGCAGATGTTCTGATTATTATGTAAAGTATTTATAAAAAGTATCTTAATATTTCTCTTCAATATCTCCTATTATAAAATATTTGATATTCTTCTGATGCAAAGCTTCAATCTATATCATCCTCTGCAGATATACATTTCAAAATATCGTTCTTACCAACAATTTCTCTGTTACCTGAAACTATTCTTTCCGGCTAACTATTGAGATAAGGGTTATATTCTTTCGATAAATATTTCTTTACACATTTATCAAAATCTTTGTATCAGGTCTGTGACAGATATTCAATATAAGTTATCGCTTCTATAATCACCTTGGATACGATTCTTTTCCTTACTGAACTGTGCGTATATTTTTTATATAAGGAAAAAACTTCTTCATTTCATTTCTGTATCAGGTCTTTCTTGCAGGAAATGCGATACCCATCACTCTTATATTGATGATGTTATAACTTCTTTCCCAATGGAATCACCTAAACCTTTCTGTTATTTTCATCCTTTTCATTGGAACATTTATATATGCTATGAATTGAATGAATTTCTTTGATTATTTATTTTGTTTCCTGTTTTCTTTTGATGGACTTATAATACCACCCATCTTCTTATTTGTCAATACATTTTTGCTATTTATTTCATTATTTTTGTTATATTATTGTTTTATTTGCATTAATTTCATAATATTTATATTTATTCCGTTCTTTTCTGACTATTTATGCTAGTTATACAAAAACGGCGCAGCCATATAATCTACAGCTGCGCCTCATACATCTTATTTTCTATTATAATTGATCAGGCATCCCTTAAGGATAATCTCACGTTCATCATCCGTAAGTTCTCCAAGAGTTACCTCAAACTCTTTCAGTCCGTTGTCACCAACAACATATCCTTTGATCACATCATCCTTCTCTGATACTGCCTTACGGATTTCCGGGAAGAACAGGTAGTCTCCGTTTGTGAATGGAAGCTCACCCTCTTTGATCAGGAATGGAAGCATACCCCAGTTAATCAGGTTGGAACGATATCTCTTCGTTGCATACTCATTGGCAACATTTGCCCATCCGCCAAGTACCTTCTGGCAGGATGCTGCCTGTTCACGGGCAGAACCGTCACCAGGTTTCACTGCGAAGATCGTACTTCCGACACCAACATTCTCTTTGCTGACATCCGGGTAATCCTTCTTGATCACTTCCATTACAGGTTTCAGTTCCGGAAGTGCTTCTGCCGGACATTTGCCCTCCTGGATCGCTTTCTGTGCTTTCTGAACTTCTTTTGCACGTCCCACATAAGCAGGATCTTTTCTGGAAAGTGTGAACTCTGCCAGTCCAAGCGGGTTGGAACGATAGGAAGAAGTTTCACCGGATGGGATCAGCTCGTCTGTTGTAGTAACAGGGTCATGAATCTCAGAAACTACTTTCACGATCAAATTCTCCGGAAGTGCTGCCATCTCCGGCCAGTCCTTGATGTTTGGACCAAACTGGATCTCTACACTTGGATCAGCTACGCCCTTGCTGTCAAATACACGATTCTCATAAATTGTCTTGTCAAAGAAATATTTCTGACCTGTGTAGCCGCCTGTGTAATCCTCTGCGGAAGTCAGGAACCCTTTGTTTGCTGCTGTTGCTGCAATGGAACGTGCATCCATAAGTGCAACAGAAGAAATCTGACCATTCTGGATCTTGGAACCTTCACGGTTCGGGAAGTTTCTGGTTGTGTGGCGGATACTGAACGCATTGTTTGCAGGAGTATCGCCGGCACCGAAGCATGGTCCGCAGAAAGCAGTCTTCACAACTGCACCTGTTCCAAGCAGTTCTGCCAGAACGCCATTCTTAGCCAGTTCCATGTAGATTGGCGTACTTGCCGGATAAACGCTTAATGTAAAGGCATCTGCACCAATGCTCTTTCCTTTCAGGATATCAGCTGCTGCGCAGATATTCTCGAATCCGCCACCTGCACATCCTGCGATGATTCCCTGTTCTACATAAAGTTTGCCACCAATGACTTTATCTCTTAATGTATAAGGAACTTTTCCGTCAAGGCTGATCTGAGCTTTCTTCTCAACATCTGCAAGGATGTCATCCAGATTTGCTTTCAGTTCGTCGATGGTGTATGTATTACTTGGATGGAACGGCATAGCGATCATTGGCTTGATCTCGCTGAGGTCGATTTCTACACATCCATCATAGTATGCGGTTGCGCCTGGTTTCAGTTCTTTGTAATCTTCGCTTCTGCCGTGGATCTCATAGAACTCCTGGATCTTCTCATCTGTCTGCCAGATAGAAGAAAGACAGGTTGTCTCTGTTGTCATTACATCCACACCGATACGGAAATCAGCACTTAAGTTTGCAACACCAGGTCCGACAAATTCCATTACTTTATTCTTTACATAGCCGTTTGCAAAAACTTTGCCGATGATCGCAAGGGCAACGTCCTGAGGACCTACGCCCGGACGCGGAGAGCCGGTGAGGTAGATTGCAACGACGCCCGGCATATTGATATCATATGTCTGAGAAAGAAGCTGTTTTACAAGCTCCGGACCGCCTTCGCCCATTGCCATTGTGCCAAGAGCACCGTAGCGGGTATGGCTGTCTGAACCGAGGATCATTTTGCCGCCTGCTGCAAGCATTTCTCTTGCAAACTGATGGATAACTGCCTGATGAGGTGGTACGTATACGCCGCCATATTTCTTGGCGCAGGTAAGTCCAAACATGTGGTCATCTTCATTGATAGTTCCGCCTACTGCACAAAGAGAGTTATGACAGTTTGTCAGAACATATGGCACCGGGAACTTCTCAAGTCCTGAAGCACGGGCTGTCTGGATGATACCAACAAATGTGATATCATGGGAAGTCAGTTTATCGAATTTGATCTGAAGCTTCTCCATATTTCCAGAAGTATTGTGCGCTTCCAGAATTGAATAGGCGATGGTGTTCTTTGCTGCTTCCTCTTTGGAAACAGGAACATCTGCCTGATTCTCCGGAACGATCTTCTGACCATTCAGTAAATATACTCCGGTATCGTATAATTTCATAATGTATCCTCCATTCTGTTTTTTTGCGTTATGTACATCTGCCGCTGTTCATATGCTGCTATCCCGGGACATTTAAGTCCAAAATTTTATTGCTGCAGGCAATCTGAGACAAATTCCGTCCCGCGTACACTTTGACACGCTAATTTATGGAAATTTTAAATTTTATTATAGAGTATTCCCGACGAATAATCAAGTCCGGCGACGCAAGTATTTTTTCCAAAACAAACCACATAAAGAAGTCCCCCGGAAAGTAAGGAGTCACACACCTTCCAGGGGATTCTTGGCTAAATCATAAGGGGAATCGGCAATATCAACCTTTTACAGCTCCGGATACCATACCTTTGATGATTTCCTTGCTGAATGCGAAGTAGAGAACAACAACCGGCGCCATAGTGATCAGCATGGCTGCCATCTGCTTCGGATAGTCTGATGCAAACTGTCCTTTGAACTGAGTCAGTGCAAGAGGAACTGTCTGCAGGCTTACGTCTTTAATAAGAACTAATGCGAATGAGAATTCATTCCAGCAGCTGAATACCTGAATGATCGCTACTGTTGTAAGGATCGGGCGGCAGATTGGAAGGATGATCGTCCATAAGGTATGGGTGAAGTTACTTCCATCGATCGCTGCTGCCTCTTCCAGTGAAACCGG
The DNA here is from genome assembly GCF_052063845.1 of Blautia sp. HCP3S3_D9. Classification (NCBI taxonomy): domain Bacteria; kingdom Bacillati; phylum Bacillota; class Clostridia; order Lachnospirales; family Lachnospiraceae; genus Blautia; species Blautia sp. HCP3S3_D9. Next base: position 66,855 of record NZ_JBQHWS010000004.1, on the reverse strand, counting down.
AATTGTTTTTACATAACCTTCTACCAGGAAGATTCCCATCGGAAGACCAAAGGAAACGTATGGAAGAAGAAGGGTAAACCATCTGTTGTTAATTCCACATCTCTGGAATACAACGTAAATCGGAACCAGAAGGGAATGGATCGGGATCAGCATACCCATCAGGAACATTACATATAATACACGGTTTAATTTGAAATGAACACGTGAAAGGATGTAACCTACGATAAAGCTGAACAGGATGATCAGGATAATGGAAAGTCCTGTTGTTCTTACACTGTTAAGCATTGATTCACCCAGATGATAATCCTTGTTGCTGAGGATCTTTATGTAGTTGATCAGTGTCGGATTCTTTGGCAGACCCATGATATCTGCGTTAAATACACGTTTCTCTTTCAGAGAAGAATATGCCATCCACACGATCGGGAAAATACAGGAGAGTGAGAAGATAATGAGGATCACGTTCATGACCACTACTGCAACCCCTTTTCTCACTTTATGAGTTTTAGGTGCGTTCGTATTCATAATCTTATGCCTCCTTTTCCCTGGTCAGATATTTGATAAGTCCCTGTGAACCTCCGATCACCAGAAGAGATAATACGAAGATCGCTACAGAAATACAGCTACCATATCCCATGTTACTCTGACTGAAGGATACCTGATATCCGTACATCGCCATAACCATGGATGCAGTACCAGGACCACCCTTTGTCATAACATAGATATTATCGAAAGCTTTCATATTACCGGCTACGCAGAGGGTAATACATACAAGCATTGTGTTCTTGATCAGCGGCAGAGTAATGTACCATGCTGTCTGGACTCCATTTGCTCCGTCAATCTGTGCGCTCTCAAAAATCTCAGAGTCGATTGATGAGATAGCGGACAGGATAATTACCATATAATAACCAATGAACTGCCAGATCAGCGGGATTGTTACGCAGAGCATAACGATCTTGGAATTGTTTAACCATACCTGGCAGAGATCTTTTCGGCCGATTGCTTTTAAGAACCAGTTGATCAGACCGTATTTATTGTGGTAGATCATATTCCAGATCAAACCAATACAAACTGCTGCGATCGTACTCGGGAAGAAGCCGAATGTACGATGGATACCTTTTAATTTAGTAGATTTTGCATTTACCATAAGTACAAGGATAAATGCGATACCAATCTGACCAATAATACATGCGATTACAAGATAAATGTTGTGTCCGAATGACTGCCAGAATGTGGTATCCTGGATCAGCTGTTTATAATTTGCAAGTCCGTTGAATGTCTTCATCGGACCGCCTTTCCACTCGAAGAAACTGTATACCAGCGCAGTTACCAGTGGAACGAATACGGTAAATACAAACATCAGAACAGGTATGATCAGATATAAAATAAGCGTTTTCTTTTTGGGCTTGATTGTCGTCAACATATGCTGTACCTCTCTTTCCTGAAAAAAACTCCTAACCACATGTTCACTTAGTGAACAAGCATACGAATTTGTGCTGGATCGCCAGCGAACAGTAACTTCTTATACTATTACAGAAAAGTGCCCATTCATATAATAGTACAAAACCGCTCCGCCCACCGCAGTGGGCAGAACGGTTACTTTGCATTGCTTTCCGTAACCGAATCAGGAAACTGTTCAGTTCGGGTCAGTTTTTAATAATTCTCTTCGTATGCTTTCTGAGCGTTTTCAGCTACTTCTTCAGGTGTCATTTCACCGTTCATCATAGTCTGAAGGTCTGTGTTCAGAACATCCCATACAGCACTGTTGATGTAGGAGTCATAAATCTCGCATTTTGTTGTATCAACATATGAATAGTTGTAGAAATCCTGTGTGATCTGGTCAAATTTGCTCAGGTCAACATCTTCTGTCTTTGTTAATCCGCCAAGTGCATAGTTCTCAGCTACGTATGTAGAGAATGCAGGTCCTGTGATTTCCTGTGCAAGGTCGATAGCTGCTGCTAATTTGTCAGGATCGTCTGCAACCTTAGGGTTGATTGCTACAGCGTATCCAAGACCGATGTTCTGAGAATCAGGATCTTCTGTTGCATCTGCTGGCTGTGGAAGAACTGCAAATCCGATGTTATTGAATTTCTCTTCATCGCTGTCTTTCAGAGTTGCTGCGATGTAGGATTCATCCCAGTTACCACCGATGAATGCTGCTGCGTCACCGGAGATATAGTATTCACGTGCATCTTCGTTTGTTACGGAGTTATAATCTTCGTTGAAGATATCTGTTTCTGTGAACAGGTGCTGTGTTTCTGTCAGAGCTTTTACAAATGCTTCATCTGTAAATGCTGCGCCGCCTTTGTCGATCAGGCTCTGGAACCAGTCTTTACCTGTGCATCTGTCACCAAGTGTGGAAAGAAAGTCACTGTTTGCCTGCCATTTTCCACCATTACCAAATGCTACAGTGTCGATTCCCTGATCTTTGAAGTATTCAGAAGCTTTCTCTACGTCTTCCCATGTTGACGGGAATTCATCGTATCCTGCTTCTTTCCACATTGCTTTATCATAGATAACTACTGTACAGGTACCACCTGTCAGTACAGGATATCCATAAAGCTTGTCGCCATCTTTAAATGGTGTGAAGTAATCCTGATCATACTGATCATAATATGGAGAAGCTTTGATGGTATCTGTCAGGTCCATGATCAGTCCCTGCTCTGCCCATGCTTTAGTATTCATACCCTAAAGGAGGAATACATCCGGAAGGTTATCTGCTGCTGCAAGAGTAGCGATCTGTGTTTTGTATTCTGCGTTTGCAAGAACGTTCTCATTTAAGTTGATGTCCGGATGAGCATCGTTCCATGCTGCTAATACTGTACGGAATCCATCAGATCCACCATTTCCTTCAGATTCTTCAGATGTGGAGTAATGCATAATCTCCAGATCTCCTTTGTAAGCCAGATCGTTGTTTGCTACGTCTGTTGCTGCGCTTACCATTGATGCTCCCATCATGGATGATACTGTTGCTGCTGCCAGAGCAATTGCCATTACTTTTTTCTTCATTGTGTGTCCTCCTTTAGAAATAAATGATTTCTTACACATTGGTGTGTGATGTGTTCTTCTGCTTACGCTTTCGAAACACATTTTTGATTAAGTTTTGTTTGGTTTCGCTCTACTTAATCGTTTTCTTTCCTTTATTAAACAGCATATCACCCAATTTGTCATTGGTCTTTTTGCTTAAATTATGCTTTTCGTATAATTCGCATTATATTTAATCTATTTTATTATGCATATTTACTCAATTCGTTTTCGTCAAGATTTTTATTATTCTTATATTTTTCGACATTTCTGTAGTTTGTGAATCAATTTTCAATTTTCTAGCGTAAACGTTTTCGTTAAAATTCCAACACCTGCCCCCAGATTTCCGCCATTTTCCAGTAACACTTTCGCTTTTCGCTGTAGTGAAGTGTTCTCAGGAAGCTCTTCAAGAGGTGTATCCGGTGTTTTTCCAAATAACCACTCCATATATTCCTTGTCCTCAGGCAGATCCTTCTTAATAACGAAACGCTTCTGAAACTTTCGAATATTAGAAGTTTCCTTTACAAGCTCCGCCAGTCTCGGTGAAAGAAGCCAGGATTCGCAAAAATATTCTGCACCAACGTATTCCGGATAAACACGCCTGATAAAATCCTCTGCCATTCTTAAAGATTCCTCTACCTCCTCCGGGATAAACACTGTATCTGAAGGAATGTGGATACTGATCGCATCTTTCCCTTCAAACGCAGTCAATTCATATTCCAATTCTCCAATCCGAAACAACGTCATACTTACCTGACGATATGTCCACCATCCACGATCAAACAAAACCTCCCCCGTTCTCTCTCTGCGCTCTCCCAGAAATCTGGTAAAACATTTCATTGTATTAAAATAAATTTCATCTGAAATTCCCAGCTCCCTATATCTGTCATAATCCCGGCACGCACATACAAGCTGACACATCAGCATTTTCATATTGCCCGGATCCTTTCCCAGACAATTCACCAGCTGATGATACGCCTTCTCAGCTGTTCCTCTCTCCATAAGGTTATTTAACTGACGCTCCATCTCCGCCAGATTTACCTTCTCATACTCCTCAAACACTCTCCCACAAGCTTCCTGCGGAAGCTGTATTCCTTTACACAATTCCTTTAATTCCATTTCGTATATCCTCCCATTGTATTTCATATTTTGCTGCACTTTAAACTTATATCCCATTATAACATTTTCACACCCAAACACCACCCGCGAGACCAACATCAGTGTAGAAAAATATTTCATTTCATGTGCATTTGCAGGATGCTTAGATATTCTTAGTTTCTAAAAATCTGCGTTATGAGAAATCAGAGACACTGTCTGAGCACAGCGAGTTTGGCTCTGATTTCTCATGCTTTTAGCAGATTTTTAGGAACTTAGAATATCTTAGCGTCCGAAACCGCACATGAAATGAAATATTTTTCTACACGTCCCTCTTCCCTTTACTTTCCCCCAAAAATAAACTATACTCTATACTATCTTTTGTTCTAATCAGGAGGATTTTTACTATGTTTCGCTTATGGGGAAAAATATGGAAAGATAACCATTTACTAAAAGATACCGTAATCTGCGATGATTCCAAAGACACCCGGACACATAAGATTTTCCGCGGTCTGGAAAGCATCTGCTACGAAATGGATCTGGGCAATCCGATCTGGCTTGACTCTACGGTCAAACATTTCAAAAAACATGGAAAAGCAAGATTTTATCAGGATAATTTCATAGAACAGATAGACTTTGATTATCTGGAAATCCAGGTAATCGAAGAAGACGATGATTATTGATCAAATTCTTAATCTTTTTTTACATGTCATATACTCATCACCACTTAACGGATTTCTGCCATTCCGGAATGAATATGTATGTCGTCTCAGGCAATGTCTTCTTCTGAAACTACATATTTCATTCCAGTTTGACAGATCATTAATTATTTCCGGGATCATTCCATAAACTCTCGTATGATCTCCCGCATGATTTCTTCTTCCTCAGGCGTAAGCATTCTGCTGAAATGACTTCCTGTAGCCGCAGTCTGACGAATGCTTTCTGCAATGTGCTCTACAATCGCTTCTTTCGCAGTCTCATCCGGTTTTTCCGCTGCCGGAACTTCTTCCACCCAGGTTCGAACATGCTCTACATAATCTGAAAGAGTATTCATCAGAAGCTCTTCCCTGTATGTAAAGTCAAGTGCCTGTCTCAGCAAAAGCAGTGTTGCAGGAACAATGGCTCCCACATACAGATATGCCAGCGGCATTCCGTCCCATCTCATATTTTCTGAGTACAGAAAAAAAGCCAGTCCAAGAAGAGCCGTACAGAAAAGTGACGGATACCATACAAGCCGGTTCATGCGGTTTAACAGCTTGTCTCTTGTTTTCCAGAGATTCATCCATTTCTCTTTGAGGTTTGATTTCAGCTCTGTGTTTTTTCTGATCAGTCTTCGGTAAGTAAGATGTGTGGCCAGCATCCCCAGTGCGCCAAGTCCGCCCAGCACGATCATGGCATAAAGCAGAAGATGCAGATTCATAATTTTCTCCAGCATAACATCCTCCTGATTGAACTGATAAAGTCATTATACTGCGGTCTGCACAAACAGGGAACTAAAATCGTTCATCAAATTCCTGCATAAAAAAACAGGATCTGCAGATAGATCTTCCATTCAGACATGGAATGTCTCTATCTGCGATCCTGTTCTATTTTTAATTATACAAATATACTATATTACCCGTTATCGATAGACACTGTAAATTGAAACAAGAAACTACCCCATCTAAACCAGGCAGATCTTATCAATTGAAACAAGAAACTTACTCAATTTCGGTAAATCCCTACATGTTCTGCAGTTTCTCAACCACCTCTTCAAATTTCATAAAATGAGATGCTTTCACAAGGATGGTATCTCCATTCTGAACATATCCATCCAGATGTGCCAGCAGGCTCTCTCTGTCCGGTTCGTAGACTACCTTGAGGTCCGGGTTAGTCTGGATTGCTTTGTCTGCCATGTTTTTACAAAGTTTTCCTGTGCAGATCAGTACATCAATGTCACACTTGCCGGCATGTTCACCGACTTCTTCGTGAAGCTGCACTTCATTCTCGCCCAGTTCACCCATATCACCGAGAACTGCGATCCTGCGACCTGCACCATCCTGCAGGACATCTAAGGATGCCTTCATGGACATTGGGTTTGCATTATAACAGTCATCTACGATCAGAAATTTGTCTGTTTCAATCATTCTGAAACGTCCACTGATCGGTTCCAGACTTTCGATTCCAGCTTTGATCTGATCTGTTGTCAATCCATAAGTATTTCCTACAGCAGCTGCTGCCAGAGCATTGTATACCATGTGGCGGCCAGGCATTGGAATGTCTACGGTAAATGCAGTACCTCCCATATGGATGGTGCATGTCATTCCTTTTAAGCCTCTGCTCACGATCTCATCGCCGTAAACCTGGCATCCATTGCTCATTCCAAAGAATACAGGTTTAATGCCTTCATGGTCTTTGACTGTGGAGAGTTTATCGTCATCACCATTCAGAACGATATGTCCGTCAGGTTTGAGGAACTTGAAGATTTCTGTCTTTGCTTTCAGGACACCATCACGGTCTCCTAAGTTCTCCAGATGACAGGTTCCGATGTTTGTGATCACGCAGGTGTCCGGTCTTGCGATCTGTGCAAGTCTGGTCATCTCGCCGAAATCACTGATTCCCATTTCAAGGACTGCCATTTCGTCTTCGTCACGGAGACGAAAAACAGTAAGAGGCAGGCCTAGTTCGTTGTTAAAGTTTCCCTGTGTTTTCAGGGTACGGTATTTCTGACTCAGTACAGAAGCGATCACTTCTTTTGTACTTGTTTTGCCGACGCTGCCTGTGATCCCCACTACCGGGATCTGGAGCTGTTTTAAGTAAAATTCTGCGATATCCTTAACCGCCTGCAGGGAGGATTCTACTACAATGTACGGAAAGTCTGCGTTCTCGAGTACACGCTCGGAAAGAGTTGCAAGTGCACCTGCTGCCATTACCTGCGGAATGAATTTGTGTGCGTCTACACGCTCGCCAACGATAGGTACGAACAGACACCCGGCTTCTGCTTTTCTGCTGTCTGTGGTGATGGACATAACTTCTTCCTGCAGTTTGTCTGCCGGACCATAGTAGGTGCCGCCGCATACGCGGGCGATGTTTTCCAGAGTTAAATTCTTCATAATATTCTCTCTATATCTTCTTTCTTATAATCTGATATTCAACCAAACCATATAATTCACTAAAATAGAATGATTTTATATATTTGAAATCAAGAACTTTCCTGATTTACCCAAATCACTGTCTGTCAAATTTAACTGAATTAAGTAAGTCCCCTGCTTCAATTGTGAAAAGAAGCAGCAATGGATGGTGCTTTTTTATATTCACTCGACAGTATTTGGTTCAACAAAGTCTATATTCTATTTATACTTCTTCATAGAAACTTCAATCAGTTTCTCACATAAGGTCGGATAATCGATTCCCAGAACCTTAGCTTCCTGCGGGATCAGACTGGTCGGAGTCATTCCAGGAAGTGTGTTTGCTTCCAGACAGTACATGTCGCCGTTTTCTTTCATCATGAAATCAAGGCGACAGTAGCCTTCCATAAATAAAGCTTTCGCACCGGCCTCTGCATAGTACTGCATTTTTTCTGTAAGTTCCGGTGAAATTTCAGCAGGGCATGTTTCAATTGTGGAACCTGCCTGGTATTTGTTCTTGTAATCATAGAAGCCCTGTAATGGTGCGATCTCGATGATCGGATAAGCTTTTCCATCCACTACTGCTACAGAAAATTCGCGGCCTTTGATGTATTCTTCGATCACAACTTCGTTCTCATAGGAATAAGCATCTTTCAGCGCCTGCTCATATTCTGCCTGATCATTTGCAATGTAAACGCCTACACTGGAACCACCACAGCATGTTTTTACAACTACAGGGAATTCTATTCCGAGAGCTTTGAGGTCTGTGGTCATTTCGTCTTTTGTCATGGAAATCCCGCGCGGTGTCGGCACATTGTTCATCAGGAACATCTGCTTTGTGATTCCTTTATCCATTGCCATGGCACTGCTTAAGTAACCGGTTCCTGTGTATTTGATTCCCATCAGATCAAATGTTGCCTGCACTTTTCCATCTTCTCCGTTTGCTCCATGGAGACCAAGGAAAACGATGTCTGCTGCTTCGCAGAGCTTCAGAACGTTTGGTCCGAAGAAGTTTCTTCTCTCTTTCTTCATTTCTTCAATTTTGTCATTGAAGGATGACATGTATGCAGATGCTGCTTCTACATCATATTCTGCCGGGAAAGGATTTTCCCAGTCTACGTTCTCCACGCCGCAGAAAATATCCACAAGGATTGCCTGGTGGCCTTTCTGGCGTAATGCTGTACATATTCCTGTTCCTGATGTGATAGAAACTGTACGTTCTGTACTTGTTCCCCCCGCTAATACTACTATCTTCATTCCTATTCTCCTTTATTCATAAATCACAACTGGTGTGTTCTTTTCAACATTACTGTAGATGATCTGTACCTGATCGGACGGTGCGCAGATACTTCCATGAGTTCCCTCAAATTCATAAAGCTGTTCACCGAAAGCTGTCCGCCATGGGGCATCATTAATTCCCAGATTTCCGTCAAACTGTATCCAGTAGTTTACTGCAGACGGATAATCTTCACCGTTTATCGTACATCCACTCTTCAGTTCGCCTACCGTATAGCATCCTGTCGGAGTTGCGCAGTTTGGCACATATGGATTTCCTGATACGATCTGCGCATCTGCAGTTGGCGTTCCATCCTTATAGAATACCATTCTCTGGGCGGTCAGGTCAATCTCTATGTAGGTATATCCCAGATCATTTGTCTTTCTGACCAGTCCTTCATGAGCATAAACCGGTTCTCTTACCTGGGTTTCGCCATTCTGGATCAGTTCCATAAGAGCCTTTGTCTCTGCTTCCTGGTCTATCTGCCATCCGTAGGTTCCTCCGCCTACAGAAATCTGACGGCCATCATAGGTATTGAATGTTCTGTCTGTTCCCACTGTGTCGTACTTTGCCGCCAGTTCACTGATATACGCTTCTATCTGCGTTTTGTCAAGAGTGTAAAGACCGTTTTCGTCTGTTGTGAGCCAGTTTTGAATTACTTCCCGGTCTACAGTCTCTGTGCGGTCGTCAAAATCGTAAGTGATGATCACATCTGTAAGCTTGTTTATCAGGTCGCAGTTTTTGACCAGTGTTTCGTTGTCCTGATAAATGGACGGTTCTTTGTAACATCCGTCTGCCTCCAGATCAATCGGCGTTCTTCCCGTAAGGAGAGCCTGGATGATATCTTGCGTTGTTTCCTCTGCTTTCAGCGCATTTCCCTGTTCTTCCGGAATGATCACGAATTTGTCATCTTTTTCTTCAAGATGAGCGTCTGACGGTTCTGTAACATTGTCCTGCTGCATGCATTTCAATCCGGAAATGGCAACGTTTACTTTTTGCTCATCGTATTTTATAGATGATGAAATTTCGTATTCTTTGTGCTGACTGAATTCCAGAAACCATGTAAAACGGTTCTGGTTTTTGATCAGATTATTGACGCTTCCATCGGAATCGTAGGAAAGTCCGGCCTGTTCAGCAGTGATGCTCTCCTGCCCGTTGTTTCTGGTATTAATGGTAAGGACATAAGCCCCTACTTTCTTCGTGAGTAAGTCTTCGGATTCTGATACTGTCATGTAGGAGCAGTTAAAGCTGTTTACCATGGAGCCCGGTAAAAAGTGCTCTGTGAAATAGTATACGCCATATCCATATGCTCCGGCGGTCAGCAGGAGTAAAATTACGATCAGACTGACCATGATCTTCTTTCTGGTGCTCACAATATACTCTCCTTTCAAATCATATAGTCTCTTTCTAGCTACGACAACCGAATTCGGGCAAAATGTACTGCAAAACGGGGCATGCAGATTGCTCATTCCTAAAGGTTCCTGCTTTATTTTATCGCTTGCTGTTCAGCTGATTTTATCAAATGGTTCTGTCTCTGTTTGTAATTTATATATTTATAAACAGCAACCGCCCGGCAAAAATTTATGCCGGGCAGTTTCATTATTACATTATTTATCCTGAAAGTAAATATGATTTGGTTCTATTTTAAGCGTTTTCCAGTAATTTCTCTACACTTGTAAGTTTTACGCAGAGTACAAATACTTCTGCTGCTTTTCCAAGGTCTTCGAGTGTCGGGAAGCTTGGTGCAATACGGATGTTAGAGTCTTTCGGGTCTTTTCCATATGGGTATGTTGCGCCTGCTCCTGTGAGTACGACACCTGCTTCTTTTGCTTTGGCTACGATTGCTTTTGCACATCCTTCCATGGAATCGAAGGAGATGAAGTATCCGCCGTGTGGTTTTGTCCACTCGCCGATTCCGAGACCACCAAGTTCTTTCTCAAGAGTATCGAGTACCAGTTCGAATTTCGGACGGATGATGTTTGCATGTTTTCTCATGTGTTCGTGCAGTCCGTTGAGATCTTTGAAGAATCTTACGTGACGTAACTGGTTTAATTTGTCATGTCCGATCGTCTGGATCTGCATGTAGCTGCGGAAGTCTTCCAGGTTTGCTTTGGATGCTGCAACTGCTGCGATACCGGAGCCTGGGAAGCTTACTTTTGATGTTGATGTGAATTTGTATACAAGGTCAGGGTTGCCTGCTTTTTCGCATTCTTCGAGGATTTCTACGAGGAAGTCCTGGTTGTCATCGTAGAGATGATGGATGCTGTATGCATTGTCCCAGTAGATACGGAAGTCAGGTGCTGCTGGTTTCAGTCTTGCGAAACGCTCTACTGTTTCTTTGGAGTATGTGTAGCCCTGTGGGTTGGAGTATTTCGGTACGCACCAGATTCCTTTGATGGCTGCATCTTCGCTGACGAGTTTCTCTACCATATCCATGTCAGGTCCCTGTGGTGTCATTGGGACGTTGATCATTTCGATTCCGAAGAATTCTGTGATCTTGAAGTGACGGTCATATCCTGGTACAGGACAGAGGAATTTTACTTTGTCAAGTTTGCACCATGGGGTGTTTCCCATTACGCCGTGAGTCATGGAACGTGCGATGCTGTCGAACATTACGTTGAGGCTGGAGTTTCCGTAGATGATGATGTGGTCAGGGTCTACTTCGGACATTTCTCCGAGAAGGCGTTTTGCTTCCGGGATTCCGTCGATGACACCGTAGTTACGGCAGTCTACGCCTGTTTCGCATTTGAGATCTGAGTCGCTGTTTAATACGTCCATTAACTCCATGGAAAGATCGAGCTGGTCTGCGGCTGGTTTTCCACGGGACATGTCGAGGGCTAATCCCTGTGCTTTGATGTCTGCGTATTCTTTATCCAGCTGTGCTTTGAGTGTAAGCAGTTCTTCTTTGCTCATGTCGCTGTATTTTTTCATAATATTCCTCCTTGTTCTGCCATGGATGGATGTTTTTGTTTTCCGTATAGGACAATCATTTGTTTTTCCTGTGGCAACAGTTTTTGTGCTTTTTACATTTTAGTATGGTAAAGTGGGGTTGTCAAGTGTTTTTGTGGAATTGTGAATATTTTACCAAAATATAGAGAAGAGACGCGCGAAGAAGCATCTGTCTGTTGGTTCTTCGCGCTGGATATTGGACAAATAACATTGTTGCAACATTCTTATATCTTGATGTTAAGGTCAAAAGGTATTCTACCCCTAACTTGATATCTTAATTATTAAGTATCCTGTCCCCATATTTAGACTTTTACACTTGTACAATTGGGGTTACAAATAAATACGAGATATTGTTATAATGAATAATATATAGATGCACACATATTAACATTGGGTTTTCGCAAGGAGGAAAGCACATAAGGAAGATGAGTAGAAAATAGGTTTCTGTTTTGCTGGCGTTTTGTATGTTGGTTTCTATGACCGTGGTGTCGCCTGTTGTGACCTGGGCGGGGGCGTTGCCGGAGTCGGTGACACTTGTTGCATATCCTGAACGTGATTATCAGTTTTTTGAGCGTATATCGACTAAGGCTTCTGAATTGAATACGAGTAATAAGTCGGTTGTTTCTATTAAACAGGTAAAGCAAAAAGATACCTCTTTTGGTAAGTATTATCTTTATCTGAAGGCTCAAAAGCCGGGTACTGCTGTTGTATCTGTGAAGTTGAAGGGAAAAACTTATAAGACTAAAGTTATTGTAAAGAAGTATGTGAATCCGGTTCAGTCTGTAAAGATTGGCAGTACTTCTGTTTCGGGTTCTAAATTTAATTCTTCTTCCGTTGTAAATCTCAGCTATGGAAAGTTTGCCAATAAGAAGGTTAAGACCACTGTTGTTCTGAAAAATGGATGGAAATTGGATGACTATTATTATTGGAATTCAAAGCAGCAAAGTGGTGCTATGCTTCCTGGTTTTGAGTATTTTCTGAAGGGTGAGCAGGAAGGAAAAACTGTAATTAATGGTCATAAGATTTCTGTAAAGGGTGGCAAAGGTTTTGAAATTCTTATTCCTGCAATAAATGAAAAGTCAGGATTAATGGAATATGTTTCTTTGGGGCTTAAATAATCAAGCGGATATTCGCAATTGAAGCAGTGGGCTTACTTAGTCCGGTTAAAAAGGCAAGTCGAAACTCCTCGAAAGTTTCGGCTTGCCTTTTTTGATATAACAGAGTATATTGAAACCAGTTAACAGATCTTTTAACTGTCTGAATTGTTCTTATCAGGATGACCTGATATCTTTTTTTATTTCTAATGTATCCATTTTTTATGAACATCAATGAATGAATATGTCCAGAAATCATATCCTATAAGTAAGAGCTTCTTTTTTCATTGATGTATGCAGAATATCCGTGAAAGGAGGTTATCCATGTCTATGTTTATCCGCGCAATTATCATCATTTTACTTGCTTTGCTGGCTATTGGAATGGGATTTCTGGTTCTTGTGTGCTGGGCGCTGGCAGCCTGTGCGAGCAGGCGGGATTCTTATCTGGAAAAGGATTACCGGGTAAAGTAGAGGAAATCTGCGCATGGACGCTGGGTGTTGCCAATGAGTTTGTTCATTACTTTTCCATTAAAGTACAAGGTTGCGGAACCGCCACCGTCAAGGTTATAGGCATAGGTGCATCTGTAGGATTTGAAAATATTCACCATATCCCAGTGGTTTAGTCCTGTGTAGCTTCCGGTGTCTGTTACCAGAAGAACATAATCGTTTGGTTTCACCATTCCTACTGCTGTACGTGGATAATATTTCTCTGTTTCTGCCCATGGAGACTGTGCTTCTCCGTCCTTGATCAGAACAGGACCAAAGTTATAGGTATCTTTTACTCCGGCTGCAAGGAGGTCTTTTCCCATAAGACCCTGTGCCGGGGTGTAGATGGTTCCGTTGTTCTTAACTGCCATAACGGAATAACTGGTCATATAATCGCCGTAGATAATTCCATTCTTGATGCACATGCCGAGTGGAGATGGTTTTCCTGTTCCGTAATCGAAGGCACTGCCGTTTACTCCAATGATCCCGCCATTGGAAGATACTGCATCAGAAGTAGTCTGCCGGGAGCCTCCGTAGGTTCCGTTGGAAAGAGCTGATTTCAGCTGTTTCGCACTGGATGTTTTTATGTGCGCTACCCAATAGGAAATTCCATGGACAGATTTGCGGTCAAGTTTAATGTTTAATGTACTGCTTTTGTATGTATAAGAATTTCCGCTCTGAGTAACAGTTGGCTTGGCTTCTGAAGATTTTACACGGCGGCCTTTGCTGTTAACATAGTAATTTCCAATCCAGGTATTTTTTGCCATGGCACCGTTTTTTTTGCTGAAATAATAATAGTATCCCCCTATCTTCTGCCAGCCTTTTGCCATGGTAGAATTGCTGAGAAAATAGTATTTCTTTCCATCTTTGGTAAGCCATTGGTTTGCGATGGCCACGCCGGATTTATTGAAATAATAGGTGTATTTATCACCCGTTGCCCAGCGGTTTCGGAACATGGCGCCGTTTTTACGGTTATAGTAGTATTTGTTACCGGAGCGTTTCATCCATCCGGTGAAACGTTTGCCATTGGCAGTGCTGTAGTAATAATAACCCTTATATTTAAAAGAGCCACAGATCAGACGCCCTTTTGAGTTATAAAAATAGTAATCTCCGTTTATTTTCTGCCAGCCCGTTTTCTTCGATGTTATGCTGACTGAAGTTCTGTTCTGTTTTACATATGTAGCTGCCTGTACGGAAACTGTATGTATATTACTCCCTGTTATCAGAAATAACATCAGAATAAGAAATACTGTTCGTTTTCTGAAAGCTGATTTTCTTTTTATGTCTGTCATCCTGTCTTCTGCCTTTCCTTTATATATTCAGGCGAATAAACTCGTCTGCTGCTCACAAGGTTACTGTTCGCTCCGTGAACAGTGATCCCACAAGTTCATACACCGTTCTCAAACTCTCAGCAGCCCTCTAACGATATGTCCCCTGCGATTTTTTCACCTGACAGTTTGGAAGCCCAAGTGTTGTCAGATAATACTCCATATCCCTTTCTGACATCAGACACTTGGGTCCTATGACAAGCTCCCGGATCAACTGATCAAGACAATCTGAAAAATCAAAATCCACATAGGATACCAGCTGGTTTTCTTTTACATAATAGGAATAGTTATACAAACGAGCCCCCAGAGAAAGCGCAACTTCTCTTCCCATCAGAAATTGTTTTGGCGAAAACTCACACAATCGGATTTCGCTTTCTTCTCTGAAAAATGGATTTTTCATGTAAACGGATTCCTGAAATAATCTCAAAAACTTTTTTTCAAAACAGCTCATGACTTTATCCATCAATTCTATTTCATAATCCTGATCTTTTTCAGCGCTTTCCAGGCATTCTTTTTCTTCCTGCAATATCTTTTCGATTTCAGCAACTAATTCATCTACAATCCGAAACACAACTTCTCTCTGTTCTGCTTCAGAATAACTGATCTTATGTAATGACACGATAGATGGCTTTGAAGTTTCCGGCGAAACTGTTACGATTTCTTTGAGTACATCCAGATCAAACCCAATCGCAGCTCCGCGTCCGTCATCTGCATATCCCCGCCATTGGCTGAGCAGATCATTCTGATAAGAAAAACAGGTTACATAATATCTGAAATCAGAATGGTTTTCATTAAAAAATTCATCTGTAAACAGTTTCACATATCCCATAAATCTGTCTAATGAAATATTGGCTTTGAATAAATCTGAAGTTTTTTCGTAAGCACTTTTAAATTCTGTATCGTAATATCGACAGATCCAGCTGATTTCCATCGAATCATTGGATTTCAGGATATTTGTCAAACGAAGGGAACGATGCTTCAAAATAGAATTTAATGATTCTAAACTGCAATAGTGATATACGATCATACTTTTCTCTTCTCCTGTAAAAAATTCATCGTCAAGCAGATATTCACAATCTGCTTCACTACCTGATTCAAGTCAAGCGGATATTCGCAATTGAAGCAGGTGGCTTACCTGATTTGGTTAGATTGCCTGCAATAATGGAATATTATTCCGCCAAAAGATAATATTATTATAGCAAAAAATAATGGCAAATCTGTAAATTCAAGGAACCCCTTCAATATACCATATTTTTAAGTCCGTCATATAACATTTTCAAAATGTGCAGAGCTTTCAGATAGCAGCAGGAAAGAATCCTGCCTGGAAAACTTTTTTATGTCATTGGAACATTTCGGAATAATTTTATATGGCATAGAAAAGCCGCTGCATATATACAGCGGCCCTGTTGATAAATATTGAATTTAATAATCTGTTTTCTGATAAAATCGACCATTAATGTAGTCGGTTTTGATGATGTTTACAAAGGCTTTCGGATCAATCTCATGTACCTTCTTTACCAGGAACTTGGCTTCTTCAGTAGATACAACAGAATAAATCATGCTGGTCTTTTCATCTGTATAGCATCCTGTGCCTTCAAAGCGGGTTGCCGTGTGATTGGTGAGTTTGAAGATTTCCTCATAAATCTGATACGGCTCCTTCGTGATGATGAACAACGTATGCTTCTTATATCTCTGATGCAGCATCTGGATCACCTGGGTAGAGGTAAACTGGAAAATGATAGAGTAAAGTGCTCTGTCCCATCCAAAGAGTAGACCTGCAATTGTCAGGATCACTGCATTTCCGCACAGAATATAGTTCCAGATATCTCTTCCGCTCTTCTCAGAGAAATAAATCGCAATAAAGTCCGTTCCACCAGTACTCGTATTACCGATCAGGCAAAGGCTGATACAGAAACCATTGATCAGACCACCGAAGATACTGATCAACAAAGTATCATAAGTAATCGGCTGACTCGGAATAATATCTGTAAGCAGACCGGAAAGTACGATCACACAGACAGAACTGATTGTAAATTTCTTCCCGATAAATTTCAAACCGATAAATACAGGAATCGAGTTCAACGTTACGTTGATCAGTGTATACGGAATCGCAATCCCTGCAAACGTCTGGAAAATATTCTGGATCAGCAGAGTAAGTCCTGTAAATCCTCCCGGAAAAAGACCACCTGCGCGTACAAATGTCTTAATATTCAACGCCATGATCGTCGCAGCCAGAACCGCACAGCCGTAACGCTTGGCTTCGTGTTTTAAATTTAGTTCTTTCATAATCTTATATTTCACACTATTTTCTTTTATTTGTGTAATTTATAATTTCCACAATTCAAAATCCTCAAAACAGGATTTCAAAACGGATAAAATTATCCGTTGCTTGCTCATAACCAAATAACTACTCTACAGTTGATTTGGTTAAATTACGCTTCCCATCTTCCAGAAGCACCACAAGGCAGCACCAGCCCATTAGAACTTACCGGAAGCCCGATCTCCTGAGAATCCACATGACCGCCAAACTTCTTCAGCTCCGTAGACAACATATAAGTCAGCACCGCCGGTGCCAGACCTGTTGTATAAGAATTGATCAGGAAAAATAACGGATCATCACTGAGAATCTTTGTACACAACTTGATCAGATCATGGATACAATCCTCAATCTTCCAGATCTCGCCCTTTGGTCCACGACCATAAGAAGGCGGATCCATAATAATTGCATCATAATGATTACCCCTGCGGATCTCGCGCTCCACAAACTTCACACAATCATCCACCAGCCAGCGGATCGGCGCATCCCCAAGTCCGGAAGCAACTGCATTCTCCTTCGCCCAGGTAACCATACCCTTAGACGCATCCACATGAGTAACAGAAGCCCCTGCTGCCGCAGCCGCCAAAGTCGCACCACCTGTATAAGCAAAAAGATTCAACACCTTCACCGGGCGCCCTGCATTCCGGATCTTATCCCCAAACCAGTCCCAGTTCGTAGCCTGCTCCGGAAACAGACCAGTATGCTTAAAACTAAATGGTTTCAGGTGAAAAGTCAGATCCTTATAATGAATATCCCACTGCTCCGGCAGATCAAAAAACTCCCATTCACCGCCACCCTTCTTGCTTCTGTGGTAATGACCATTCATATGCTTCCAGCCTTTATTTGTTTTCGGTGTATCCCAGATAACCTGCGGATCCGGACGCACCAGAAGATAATCTCCCCAACGCTCCAGCTTCTCCCCACAGGAAGTATCAATCACTTCATACTCTTTCCATCCGTCTGCAATCCACATCTTCTAATATATCCTCCTAAATAAAATACAGCAGATTACCGCATAATCCACCACAATACTATTTTCTACTGTATAGTAGTATAAGGTAAAACTCCCTCCATGGCAAGCAAACCATCATAATTCGCAGTTATAAATGAATAAAGTATTATTCCTTTCTACTACAATATATTTATGGTTAATAACCCTTACAGCCAGTAAGAAATTCGCATATACTTAAAACATTTCTTCACAAATCAATATTGTTCAACTAGTCGCAATTTTTCTAGTAGCCAGTAACCAGCGCGAAGCAGCATCCCTCCACACACAAAAAAACAAGCCGAAACTCAAAAGTCTCAGCTTGTTTCATACAATCACTTATTTCGCTTTCTTCTTCATAGAAGCAATCACTGACTGAATCACAATAAAGAAACACAGCAACAGTGAAAGAATAATTCTTACCCACCAACTTGATAAAGTACCCTGAGTAGTAATCAAACTGGAAATCGTACCCTTAATCAGAACACCAAACAAAGTACCAATCGGAGTACCAACACCACCAGAAAGAAGCGTACCACCGATAACTGCTGAAGAAATCGCATCCATCTCAAGACCCTTTGCCTGCTCAACGAAACCTGCACAACTGTTCAAACAGAACAGGAAGCCACCAAGGCCTGCAAGAAAACCATCCAGAACATAAGCATTAAAAATAGTTTTCTTAACATTCAGACCCATCATTAATGCACTCTGACGGCTACCGCCGATCGCATAAAGCTTACGTCCAAACTTACGATATTTCAGAAGAACCGCGATCAGAATTACAACAATCAGAGCAATCACAACTGTCGGCGGAATATAAGCCGGAATAAATTTACCCTTCTTACTGGTTGAACCAAAAGGCATATAGAAACGGTAATTTGCCCATTTCAGGAATAACTCATTCTTGATAGAAATCATATCAGTACTGATGATAGCTGTCAGACCACGTCCGAAGAACATACCTGCCAGAGTAACGATGAATGGCTGGATATCCAGATAAGCTACCAGGAATCCCTGAACAATACCAAAAGCAACACCAATAAGCAGTGCAACTAAAACTGCTGCATATGCGTTCACACCTTTGTTCTCCATAAGGTCTGCAAGAACCATACATACAAGTGCAGTAACAGAACCTACGGAAATATCAATACCACCGGTGATCATAACGATTGTAAGACCACACGCAATAACCAGAAGACCCGCATTAGATACAAACAGGTTCAGAAACATCTGAGGTTTTGCAAAACCTTTATCAGCAAAAACAATCATACCTGCAACATACATTACTACAAATAATGCGATTGTGATCAGAAGCAGGAAGCCATTTCCCGTTATTTTCTTTTTCTGTACATTTGCTTTCATTACTTCTGACCTCCTTCTGCTGCCACACTTCTTTTAGCCTTTAAGTTGGCAATATATTTCTTAAATACATCACTCTGCAGTGTAACGATGATAACAACTACGATTGCCTTATAAACAGGAAGCTGATCTGCTTTTACGTTCATCGCATAGAGTGTTGTGGTCAGAGCCTGAATAGTGTAGGCACCGATTACGGAACCGATCAGGCTGAATTTACCACCACCAAGGAAGTTTCCGCCAAGCGCAACTGCAAGGATGGCATCCATTTCCAGATTAAGACCAATGTTGTTTGCATCTGCAGAGTAGATACGGCTGGATGCCACAATACCGGCAATACCAGCCAGTACACCACAGATAACATAGGTAAGGAATTTAATCATCGTAGAATTTAATCCCACAAGACGAGCTGCCTTTCCATTGATACCAACACTTTCAATGTAAAGCCCAAGAGCAGTCTTCTTCAAAATCAGGTACACAATAACAACTGTAATAATTGCAAAGAAAATAGGTGTAGGAATCGGGCATTTTCCAATATATCCACCAGCCATCTTAAAGGAATCCACACGAATATAAGTAATCTGTCCGTTTGTGATCAGCTGAGCAATACCACGACCGGCTGTGTAAAGGATCAGAGTTGCAACCATTGGCTGAATATTCAGCTTGGAAACCAGAAATCCATTAAATGCACCACATAATGCAGATGCAAGAAGTGCTGCGATAACAGCCAGGATCACAGGATTCTGGTAATCATTTACAGAAACCTGTCCGCCGGAAAGAATCTGACAGCAGACAGCCGCTGCAACTGCCATAATCGCACCAACACTGATATCCTGTCCACCGGAAGCTGCTGTTACCAGTGTCATACCGATTGCAAGGATAACCAACTCTGAAGCACGGTTAATAACATCAACAATGTAACCATAGAGTACACCGTTTCGGATTGATACATTAAAGAAATCCGGTGTTCTGATCACATTCAGCAAAAGTACTGCGATCAGACACACAATAGGAAGAAACAGACGTGCACTTGTTATTTTCTTTAATTTACTCTTATTCATTATTTATCGTCACCTCCGGCAATAGCTTTCATAACTCCGCTCTGGGAAAGTTCATCCTCTTCCAGCTCCCCTACCTTCTGGCCATCACGAAGAACTGCCATACGGGAGCAGGTGCGGAGCATTTCCTCAACCTCTGAGGAGATAAATGTAACTGCCATTCCCTGATCCGCAAGATCAAGAACCAGTTTCTGAATCTCTGTCTTAGTACCGATATCAATACCTCTGGTCGGCTCATCCAGAATCAGATAATCCGGATTAGTCAGAAGCCATCTTCCAAGGATAACCTTCTGCTGGTTACCACCGGACAGACTCTTAATCGGGGTTTCACGACTTGCTGTCTTAATCTGCAGTAATTTAATATACTTATCAGCAGCATCCTCCATTTCTTTCTTGCTTAATGGATGGAACATACCGCGTTTAGCCTGGAGCGCTATAATAATATTTTCTCTTACAGAAAGATCTGCAATAATACCTTCTGCCTTTCTGTCTTCCGGAAGATATGCCATACCAAGTTTCATGGCATCCAGCGGAGTATTGATCTTTACTTCTTTTCCCTTTACTTTTAAAGTTCCTGTATCAGCTTTATCCGCCCCATAAATTGCACGAACCAATTCAGAACGTCCGGAACCCAGAAGTCCGGTAAGACCAATAACCTCACCTTTATTGATGGTAATATCAAACGGTTTGATCGTTCCCTTATGAGATAATCCTTTTGCTTCGATTACAGGTTCTGCATCTGTGATTCTCTTGTCTTTATGATCGCCTTTAATATCTGCAAGATCATCAAAATCCTTACCCATCATCTTGGCAACCAGCATTACTCTCGGAAGATCTTTCGTCTCATATTCCCCAACAAGTTCACCATTACGAAGAACTGTAATCCTGTCGCAGACTGCATATACCTGCTCAAGGAAATGCGTAACAAAGATAATACCTACACCTTCGTCACGAAGTCTTCTCATAAGTACAAACAGCTTTTCAACTTCATCATCATCCAGTGAAGATGTCGGTTCATCGAGAATCAGTACCTGGCACTTCATGTCCACTGCACGGGCAATTGCAATCATCTGCTGAATCGCAATGGAACATTCCTCCAGCATCTGTGTTGGCGGCACATGAATGTCCAGGCTCTCAAGAAGTTTTCCTGAGCGCTCATTCATCTGCTTCCAATCAATCATTCCCATCTTTCTCGGTTCTCTGCCAATAAAAAGGTTCTCAGCTACAGTCAGGTTGGGACAAAGGTTTACCTCCTGATATACTGTACTGATACCATTTGCCTGCGCTTCCTGAGGTGAGTGGTTAATAATGGCATTACTGTTTCCAGCCATATGAATCGTTCCACTTTCAAATTCATGTACACCGGTCAACACCTTGATCAGTGTTGATTTACCTGCACCATTCTCCCCCATCAGTGCGTGGATTTCACCTTTTCGAAGGGTAAAGTCCACATGGGAAAGGGCACGGACTCCTGTAAAGTTTTTGCTTATATCATGCATTTCCAATACTACATTTTGTTCCATATTCTTTCCACCTGCTTTCTATACTGGTTTACCCCTCATTCACTGAAAAGCTTCAGCAAAGCGGGTATCTGTAAATCATTTCGGCATAAAGAGAGCGTGATTCATAAATCCGGGTTTCTCCGAATTATGAACCACGCTCCGGATTATTTATATTCCTTCTATTACACTTCTATTATTTGTTGTCAAAAATTAGTATGCACGTCCGTCAATAATTTCCTGTGTGATAGGTGTAACTGCATATTCGCCCTCTTCGTCAAGGCTGTTTACAGCTGTAACTTTATCTACTGTGTCATCAGCTGCGAAGATTTCTTCGTCTACATAGTTAAGTTTCTGAACTTCCTCACCGGCTTCAAGAGCTTTGATCAGTTCTTCTGCACGTGGTCCGTGTAATGGGTTACACTCAACATCGCATGTAATCTTGCCGGCTAATGTGTCTGTTAAGCCTGCATTTGTTGTATCAAAAGAAATAACCATGATTTCACCGTTTGCGATATCAGATCCTACTGTTTTACCAGCTGCTTCGATAGCATCAATAGCACCGAATGCTTCGTTATCGTTCTCGCAGTATACAACGTTAATATTGTCATACTGTTTCAGCATGGACTCCATAACTTCCTGTCCTTTAGCCTGTGTGAATTCACCGGACTGCTGAGCAAGTAAGTTCCATCCATAGTTGTCAACACCTTCTTCAAGACCTTTGGAACGTCCAATCTGAGCTGTAGATCCGATTGTACCCTGGATATCAACGATGTTAACATCTTTTGCATCGATTCCCTTAGCTGTTGTGTATGCATTCAGCCATTCAGCTGCTTTTCTTCCTTCGAGTAAGGAGTCAGTTCCGATCCATGTTGTATATAAGCTGTCATCAGATACATCAACCATACGGTCTACGATGATTACAGGAATATCAGCATCTTTAGCTTCCTGAAGAACTGTATCCCAACCTGTCTCTGTTACAGGAGCTAAAAGAATGTAATCAACTTCCTGCTGGATAAAGTTACGGATTGCTGTTAACTGGTTTTCCTGTTTCTGCTGTGCATCGTCGAAGATTAATTCATATCCGTTCTCTTCGCTGAATGTGGATTTCATGGATTCTGTATTAGCTGTACGCCAGTCAGATTCAGCACCTACCTGTGAGAAACCAACTGTAATTGTGTCGTCCGCTGCTGCTACACCCACTGTAGGAACTACACACATACCGCATACCATTGTTGCTGTTAATAAAGCTGACACGATTTTTTTCTTCATTTTGTAAATCCTCCCGATTCATTTAAGATGTCTTTATTATAGTAAAAATCCAGGAAAATTCCATAGAATATTTTCCGTAAAAAGTTTATTCTTCTATCATATTTTGTTCATAAATTATACAAAGTTTGTTTTTTTATTTAGAAAGTTAGATTTTTTATTGTGCATTATAAATACAGGAATAAATTATTAACTATTTTTTATATTCATATTGCACAATTCGGCATTAGTCGACAAAATTTTCTATTTCTGTGATTTAACCAAATCAAGTAAGTCCCCTGCTTCAATTGCAAATATCCGCTTGACCCAACCAGGTAAGTTCCCGTTTCAATTACAATATCCACCTGAACAGACAGCAAAAGCTGCATATCCGTTAAAAATCTTAACTTCATGCAGCCTTTCCTTTTCATTGTTTATCTTAAACTGTTATCCAGGTTTATTTTCTTCGCCATATACACTTCCATAACTGTGCCCTCTCCCTCTGTGGAAGAAATCTTCAGTCCATAGCCTGGTCCATAATAAAGTGCGATTCTCTCCGATACCGCCGCAAGTCCGAATCCGGCACGCTCACCACTGCGGATAGATTCCTGCACTTCGTGCAGACGTTCCGGTGTCATTCCCTGACCATTATCCGTTACTCTCAGCATCATATCATCTCCCAGGTCAAATCCTTCAATAAGAATCTTGCCTTTTCCACGCTTATTTTTGATTCCGTGATAAAGTGCATTCTCTGCAAGAGGCTGCAGGGTAAGTTTGGGAACCATTACCCCGTCCAGCTCTGACGGAATATTGATTTCAAATTCCATGATATCTCTGTACCTGGACTGCTGGATCTCCAGATAACTCAAAGTATGGCGTTCCTCCTCTGCCAGCGGAATGATATCTTTTCCTTTAGAAAGAGATGTCCGGAAAAATACCGACAAACTTGTGATCATATCCACAGCATCCTGCTGCATACCGCCCTCTACCAGCCAGACAATGGTATCCAGTGTATTATATAAGAAGTGAGGATTTACCTGTGCCTGAAGCAGCTGCAATTCTGTCAGATGCTGTGCATCCTGTTCCTTACGCACATTTTCCAGCAATCCCTCAATTCTGCCCGCCATCTTTCTTGTACCGGCATCCAGTTCCTGAATCTCAATACAATCAGCCGGAACCGCACCGATCGTCTTGTACTCTCCTTTTCCGACCTTCTTAATATTATGCAGGATCTCGGAAATCGGCTTCGTGATGCTGTATGTCAGCCGGAATGAACGCCGCATCAGAATAAATGTAGCGATCAGGATTGCTGCACACATGGTCATGATCGTCAGCCTTACATTTCCTGCAAGCTGTGACTCCACCTGAACAAGCTCTGTCGCTTCCTGATAAATGTAGTTCTGCATTTCCTTCTCAAAAAGCGTAGTCAAAATCTCTGTGTTATTCGCCATAAATTCCTGACGATTCTCGTAATCCTTGATATCCAGAAGCTGGTTCATCCGCTTCTGAAGATTCTCCAGATAATTGGTCAGATATTTCAGAGACCGCAGGCTCTCTTTCTTTGTCGTGGTTTTCTTTAACTTCTCTACTGTATTTATCGCTTTATCAACCTGTGCATTTGGCAACCCGTCACGCCCTTTTCTTCCAATGCTGACATAGTAAATATCCATGTCAACTTCATCCTTAAAGCTCATATCATTATTCGAGCTTCTGTAATTCGCATTATATTCGGTGCTGACAGCCAGATTGTTGGACAGCTGATTATATTTATCTGTATAATGCCAGAAAAAAACAAGAAGCACTATGATCAATATTGCCATAGGAATCATAGTGCTCAGAAGTGTCCACTTCATTTTGGTTTCCAGCTTCTCCTGCTTCTGCCTCATGGATCAGACCTCTCCTCTCGTTTTGCGGTACTCGCTTGGGGTCATTCCCTGTGTTTTCTTAAAAAGATAGCTGAAATAATGAGCGTCTTTATATCCCACTTCTCCTGCAATTTCGCTGGAACGTTTGGATGTACAGCGAAGCTGTTCCTTTGCCTTATCCATACGAAGCGCAGTCAGATATTCAATAAACGTCTGTCCCATATTCTGACTGAAAAGCGCACTGAAATGATTGGCACTGACATTCGCCACATGAGCCACTTTATTCAGAGAAATCTCCTCATCCATATAATATTCGTCAATAAAATCCACTGCCTTCTTCAGCACACTTCTGTTCTGATTACCTGCATTCTCATCGCGGATCGCAATTGCCCGCTTCAGAAGATCCTCCGCATATGCAATAGAAGCCTCTGTAGATTGACTTGTTTTCTCTACAATATCATCCGTTTCCTCTCTCGACAATTCAGCATCATCATATCCAATCTTTTTAAGAAATGACAACACAGAAAAACGCACATTCAAAACCACGTAATTACGGAACACCAGTGATTCCATCGGTTCCCTGCCAATAGCATGAAAATAGTCATGCACAAAACTGTCCACCTCATCTTCCAGACCACTGCTTAAAAATTTCTGCAGGATTTCCGGATTCAGAGCATTGATATTCACATTCTTCAACTGAACAGCTTCTGTTTTTGAAGTATCCGCTGAATTCCCCTTTACCTGCTCAAGCATATTGTAATAAAGAATATGACCATCATACAGATAACGGAATGCATAAGTTCTGGCTGCTGTGTGATAGCTCTGCTTAATTCTGCTCAAACGGTCTGCCTCCTCGCCAACAGCCACAAACCAATCCACATTTGCACTGGTTTCTTCCATGATCTTCTGAATTGTTTCCACACATTCACGAGTATTCTTCTCTATCGTATCTCTCTGTCCCTTGACCAGAATTGCATAACTGAACACCTGATGTCTGAAAAGCATCGCAACCGGATGACTGAGGAAATAATTCTCAATCTTCTTATGTACTTCTGCCTCCCGGTCGGAATATCCTTCCGACGAATTACAACTGCTGTCCGAAGTATCCGGAGTAAAAATCAAAATATTATATGCTTCTGCCACAATATCGAGATTCAGACGATCTGCTCTCTGATAAATCTCCTCCAGATTGGAATCCGCCCTCACCAGAGACTCAAAGAAATCACGACTTGCATTTCTTTCATATTCCTGCATTTCCAGCTTGAACTTCTCATAATACTCCATCTGTGTTTTCTCATGCTCATAGCGATTATGAATCTCCTCCAGACGCTCAATAAAAGCATTCTTAGTAATCGGCTTCAACAGATAATCCTCAACTCCGATACTGATCGCCTGTTTCGCATAATTAAAATCATCATAACCGCTGAGAATTACGATCTTAATATTAGGAAGCTCTTTCTTTACCAATTTGCACAATGTCAGACCGTCCATAAACGGCATCTTAATATCAGTGATCAGAAGATCCGGTTTACTCTTTAATATCAGTGGCAGCGCCATCTCCCCGTCAGATGCTTCTCCTGCCAGCTCAAACCCATACTGTTCCCAGGGAATCATCTTCTTGATCATCTCCCTGATCACTACTTCATCTTCCACCAAAAAAGTTTTTAACATTCCACTCCTCCTGCTGCCCTACACAAATATATTCCCAATATCTTCTCAATAAATCTGATATAACTTTAATACATGTTGAATTAGCAGGCAAGTTATTTTTAACAATAAATGTTTCACAGTCAATTAACAGCACGAAGCCACCTCTCTCTTCGGGTGAATTTGGAGGGAGAGGTGGAAAAAGCCTCCCACCCGGACAGGGGAGACCGGACAGGAAGCTCTTTCTGGCTATTGGCTAAGTTTTGAGTTAATGCTTTTTTCTGGTTAATGAGTTAACAGGTTACTTATTTTGTTGGAAATAATTCCTCTGCTTTCGGTTTCCAGTGTTCTGCATAGGCATCACACTTCGCACAGAGATGTTCCACAGATTCCGGAGACTGTAAGTCAGTAGATTTCGCTCCTGAATCTGCAACCATCTTACGCAGCTTCTGCGGATTCTCAAGCATTGGACATGGACGAAGCATGTTTTCATTAAATGGCTGACCATCATGATATGCCATGAAGATTGGACTCTTTAATGCTTCCAGCAGAGTATTTTCATAAATATTTGCATTGGAATAATGAATAAATACACAAGGATCCACATCACCGTTTGCATTGATATGCAGGTAACGTCTTCCGCCTGCGATACATCCGCCAACATACTGCGCATCATTCTGGAAATCCATTCCAAAGATTGCTTTCGTAGAACGATACTCTCTGATCTTGTGATACATCTTCTCACGCTGTTCAGGGTTCGGCATTAATTCTACTACAGCGTCATTTCCTGTCGGCATATAATGGAAGAACCATACGAATAATGCACCGCAGTCAATAATGTGATCATAGAATTCTTCACTGCTTACACTGTCTACGTTTGCAGAAGTATAGCAGGTAGATACACCAAATGGAAGTTTATGGGCTTTCAGAAGTTCCATTGCATGCATAACTTTCTGATATACACCTTCTCCACGACGACCATCATTTGCTTCCTCAGAACCTTCCAGGCTGATAGCAGGTACAAAGTTCTTCACACGAAGCATATCCTGACAAAACTCTTCGTCGATCAGAGTACCGTTTGTAAAGGAAAGGAACTCGCAGTCCGGATATTTTTCACAGATACGAATCAGGTCTTTCTTACGAACCAGCGGTTCTCCACCTGTATATATGTACATGTAAGTACCCATTTTTCTTCCCTGTTCTACGATAGAACAGATGGTATCGAAATCAAGGTTCAGTTTGTGACCATATTCAGCTGCCCAGCATCCTGTGCAGTGCAGATTACAGGCACTTGTCGGGTCAAGCAGGATTGCCCATGGAACATTGCAGTTGTTCTCTTCTGCTGTTTCTTCCTGAAGTGCACTTCCTTTTAAGCTGGCATTGATAATGAAGTTTGTAAAGAATGCCTCACGTACACCCGGATCCAGATCATAGATTCTCAGGATCAGTTTATACCAGTTGCTGTCTTTATCCTGAATCGCATTACGGATTGCATTTCTCTGTGCTTCATACCATCCGTCCGGTACAAATTTATCTACAAGTTCCATCAGTTTCGGTATATTTACTTCCGGATCCTTTTCCAGATAACCAAGACCTGTCTTAACTGCTGCCGCAAGTGCAGCCTGTTTTGCTTTGTCCATTAACTTCATGTGATTACTCCTCCTTGTTGTGGTGTGTTATATCTCAACACCTGCACACATAAATCTGTAGAATTTCCAGCATAACTAAATCAATTCTCATTCTGTCGGAATCTGCATATTTCAGATTTCATGTGTCAGGTATAATTTTTGTCATTACTGACACGAAATAGACAGTAACTTTTTTATCATCTTATTCAGTACTCATCCATATCTATGATATCCTGTTTCTGATTTTTAATAATTTTTACTGTATAAATTGCTACACAGAGATTCAGGATTCCTTCAAACAGGATTGAAACACCAACCAGGATCATCATAACTTCTGCTGCCTCGAACGGTCTTACCAGAAGTAAAAATCCCAGAACACCAGTCAGAACTGCCACCAGCAGAATCCTCCACCAGAGATTTAATCCGAATTTCTTTGCATCTATCGACATCTGGATTTTGAATAATGCATCCGCAAGGATGAGGATACCAAAAATTACAAAAATAAGATTCACAACTACATTCCTGCGTACAATAATAATGACTCCTACTGCTGCCAGCAGTACTCCAAAGGCAAGATCAAACTGAAATGCCAGACAATAGAAATCTCTGGAAAAATATC
Source organism: Blautia sp. HCP3S3_D9 (assembly GCF_052063845.1). Taxonomy (NCBI): domain Bacteria; kingdom Bacillati; phylum Bacillota; class Clostridia; order Lachnospirales; family Lachnospiraceae; genus Blautia; species Blautia sp. HCP3S3_D9. The sequence continues at coordinate 38,274 of NZ_JBQHWS010000004.1, read as the reverse complement.
CAAGAATCTTAATGAGTCCATATACAATAAGCATAATCCCTACTGCCGTACAGAAAACTGCCATCGAACAATCCGGCCAGATGATCAGGCAGGCGCCCAGGATCATAAACAGAACAGACATAACAATGTACCCGTTTTTTGCTAATTTCAACTGTTTCAGTGCATCCATCTGTCCTTCCTCCTTCCTTTTGTATATCGTTCCTGAAAACATTGCTTTCTCTGTATTTTCATGCATTGTTTTCATTTCCCTTTTCATGCCTGTATTATAACTGTGATATTTTTAACAATAAATAGACAAAGAAAAGCCCATGTCCAAAATTTAGGCATGGGCTTCGTTTTGTATAATTGAGATGTCAAAATCAGAAGTTCTGTTACGCACACATCAGCAGCTTCCGGGTTCTAAGATCATGGTCTGTTCATAATCGCATGCAATTCCGGATGATTTTCAAGCAGCTCAGACACCTGACGCATCTCGGCTGCCAGATCACTTTCCAGACCGTGATCCAGCCATTCCATCAGGACTCCTACAAATACACATTTATAATATTTGATCAGCATCTGGATTTCCTGAGAAGTCAGATTAAATTTATGTACGTTCTTATTAAAATATTCTGTAATAATATAAGAAGCAACATCATTCATATAAACAAGAAATATGTCCCTTTTTACCGATCTGTACACATTCAGCATCAGCTTCCGGTTGCTTCGGACCAGATTAGCCATATCTTCCATACATTCCAGAATAGATGATTTCTCCTGCGGTGCTTCCAGAATCTCATCCCATTTTTTTTTCATAATGAACTCTACCACATCCGGAATATCACGAAAATGATAATAAAAAGTATTTCTGTTTACTCCGCACCGTTCCACAATATCCTTGACCGTAATCTTGGACATTGGTTTCTCATCCAGTAATTCTGTAAAAGTTCTCGCAATTATTTCCTTTGTAAACCCAGACATAATCTCTTTTCCTCATCACACTTCACATTGTCATAAATACCATCTGCTGTCATTTCCATTGAACTCCCCGCTCTGCTGACCACTTACTGTCCGGCAGATATACAACATCCACATACAGTCATAAAATAATTACAGCCCATTTCCAGCGGTTTCTGAGTATTTCATAATTATGCCATAAAGGTTGAGTTTTTGCAAGCATTCCCGAAATTGGTCTTACCTCTGTGGGATGAGCACAATTTCCTTAATTTCAAGATTATCTGCTCCGTAATAGAGTTTAATGTAGTGATTATGTCCAAATCTCATATTCAGGACACGGCTTTCTTCCACCCATTTTCCATTTGTTCCCTGTACGGAAACAGTCATCTTATGAATATTATCCAAAAATACGGAAACAGGAAGCTGTGCCAGTTCACCGAGATCAGATTTCAGAGTAAATTTCATAGTGAAATCGCCCTCAAAATCATTGGTCACTGCAAGCACATCCGCATTTCCTTTCGCAGGATGCAGCACAGATCCATCGATCACGATTTCCTGTGTCTGCGGATCACTGACCAGATTTACCAGACTTCCGGCATCCACATCATCCTCTTCTTTCGTATTCATCGCTTCCAACTCCTCTTCACAGATTCTGTCTGTCAGAAGAAGAATAGACGGACTCTTTAACAGGAATCCCAGTATATTTGCCGCATTTCTCTGCAGTTCACCCAAAGTTATGTTTCCTGCATGAAGCATTTCCTCTACATCATCATTCTCCGGATTTGCTTTCGCATTGCTTACCACCATATAAATATCATTCTGGGCAGCAACCATCGGAGCTTTCACAGACACTTCTGCCTGATGTCCCTCATAATTGGACTTCGCCCACCAGTCTGTCATAACAATACCGTCAAATCCCCATTCTTTACGGAGAATGGTTGTACACAAGTCATAACTTCCTGCAGTCCAGAGTCCGTTCACGCTTCCGTAAGTTGTCATTACAGAACGTGCACCGCCCTCTTTCACTGCAATTTCAAATCCTTTCAGATAAATCTCACGCAGACATCTCTCGGACATTACAGAGTCAGAAGTGCTTCTTCCTACTTCCTGATTATTTCCACAGAAATGCTTGATCGTGCTTCCGATTCCGGATTTTGCCATCGCTTTTACCTGTGCTGCACAGATTCTTCCTGTCAGAATCGGATCCTCGGAAATATATTCAAAGTTACGTCCGTTCAGCGGATTTCTGTGAATGTTCATACCGGGTCCAAGAAGAGAGTCAATTTTATTCAGACGAAGTTCTTTCCCTGTCATTTCATATAGATCACCTACAAGATCTGTATTAAATGTACATCCCAGTAATGTTCCATTCGGCAAAGAAAAAGCTTTCGTTCCGCAGTCCATACGGATACCGGACGGACCATCAGAACAACATCCGACCGGAATTCCAAGGGCTTGCAGGGACTCTGTAACACCACCGAATGCAGCTGCAGTTCCTGCTGTAACTTTCGGACTGCACATACCCTCACCTCTAAACATCGCGATCAAATCTTCCTCGCTAATCTGGGCTACAAATTCATCCATAGAGACCTTCTTATCCAGCACATCCACCAGTTTATAGCCCCTGTCTCCTGTATGATCCAAAGTCTTCGGCATCTCCTCTGATCTGCGTTTCTGTGGATCAACTGTACGTACAGGCACCTCCTCAGTCACTGCCTCATAAGTACCGTCCGGCATAAGAACTGCTTTCATTCTCCGGAACTTCTCAACCGGAGCATATGCTTCCTGTAACTGTTCAAGTACACGTAATTCCTCTTCATAAGTACCTGCAGATTCTGCATTTCTCACATCACTGCCCACAAAAACCTCATAAGTTCCTGACTCCAGAACATAGCAGGATCTGTGACCGGTCACCCCACTGTCATCATAGGAAGCCATATCGTATTTCGGGATAATGATCATAAGTTCCTCTCTCTCTCCCGGATCCAGCTCCTGTGTCTTGGCAAAACCGATCAGCTTTCTTGCCGGATTACCAAGTGTGCCCTGCGGTACTTTTACATAGACCTGTACGACTTCTTTTCCTTTTACACTGCCTGTATTGGTAACTGTGGCAGATACAGTAAGTTCATCCTCTGTATTTTTAAAAATCTCTGCTTTTGTCTCAAAATTTGTATATGATAAGCCATATCCGAACGGATAAAGCACTTTATCCTTTGCAAAAGTCTCAAAATAACGGTAGCCTACATAAATATCTTCCTTATAATAATTCTGAAACGGATCTCCAAAGTTCTCTGTAGACGGATAATCACTGATGTTCCCGGCAATCGTATCTGTCAGCTTACCGCATGCACAGACTTTGCCTGTCAGCACATCGGCAACCCCATTACCGCCTTCCTGACCGCCCTGCCATACATACAGAACTGCCTGTGGATGATATTTCTTTACCCAGCTCATATCAATAATATTACCAACATTCAGCACTACAACCGTACGTTTGCTGACTTCACACACACGGCGGATCATATCTTCCTCTGTTTCCGTCAGGCAATAGCTTCCTGCTTTCGCATTGTTATCCTGATCCTCTCCTGCAGTTCTTCCGATAATAACCAGAGACACATCATTATTGCGTGCACAGTCCAGCATCTCCTCAGTGACTTCCATCTCTTTCTGACACCACGGCACACGGCCCCATCCCTGTCCCTCATCAAAAGGATTCTCTTTCATCCAGTCGGCATAGATCTCCATCAGTTTCTCATCCAGGTGAATTTCCTCACACTCTTTCAGCGCATCCAGGATTCCCACTACATATCTGGTATTTACCAGACCACCGGAACCAAGTCCACTCTTATAATAATGAAAAGCCATACGGCCAAAGACAGCAACTTTTTCTCCCATTTTCAGCGGAAGTGCCTGATTCTCATTCTCCAGTAGCACACAGCCTTCTGCTGCTGCCTGTCTCGCCAGTGCTGCATATTTCTCTAAATCCAGTTTATAATCGTTCATGTATTTTCCTTTCCTATACAGAAGTATTTTCTTTTTCCAATCCCATCTTATCAGAAAAATACACCGCTGAAAACTCTAAATATTTACAGGAAAATAATCCACCACCACATCTTTTCTCAGATGCAGTGGTGGATCATTTATTCCTTATGCACTTTCGGGAATTTCATACAAATTTCCGTACCATTTCCTTCTTCGCTTCGCAGTACAATACTTCCCTTTAATGTACTGACTGCATGTTTTACAATAGAAAGTCCAAGTCCGGTACCTCCGATTTCTTTGGAATGACTCTTGTCCACTCTGTAAAATCTCTCAAATACTCTGTCCTGATCTTCCCTCGGAATTCCTATTCCTGTATCCTTAATCACAATCTGCGCCTCCTGCGCATTCTGTGTCAGAAAGATACTTACATTCCCATCGTTTCTGTTATATTTAATCGCATTGTCACAGATATTATAAACCGCTTCCTCCAGCAGTGTCCGAACCGCCTCGATCTTCATGGATTCTCCGCAGATATAAAGATGAACATTCATCTGCTGTGCTTTCTCTTTCAGACTGTCAAAAGCATTTTTACAAACCTGGTAAATATCCACAGGTTCCCAGATATACGGGGTTTTCTCCTCGTCCAGCTGTGAAATCTGGATCACATCCTCCACCAGCTGAAGCAGTCTCTGTGCCTCCTTATAAATACGTCCTGCGAACTTCGGAATATCCTGCTCCTGCACAAAACCATTCTGAATAATCTCCGCAAAACCGGAAATTGAAGTCAAAGGAGTCTTTAATTCATGCGAAACATTTGCAGAAAATTCTCTCCGCAGATTCTCCCGTTCCAGTTTCTCAGTCACATCTACCAGCAGAATCACCGCACCTTCTGTTTTCTGACCACGCACCACAGGATTGGCGATCAACTGAATATCATTGCCGTTTAATTTCAGGATTAGTTCTGCGTGCTCACCGCCAAGGACATGCTCAATCGCATGACGGAAATCCTCTGCACGATCCAGACAGTAAATGCTTTCTCCCTGTCGCGTTTTGTCAACACGAAATAAATTCCAGGCACTGGAATTGGCAGAGAGGATCATCGTATATTTGTCAATGACGATCAGTCCTTCCTGCATGTTTTCTGTGATAAGTGCAAACTCTTCCTGCTGCTGTTTTGCCAGTTCGAGCTGTTTCTGAATCTCCCTGTTCTGTCTGTGTATCTTACTCAGGAGCGGAGAAAGTTCCTCATAAATCTGGTTCTCTTCCGGATGTTCCAGATCCAGTTCATTGACAGGTTTTACGATCCTCTTTGATATTGCAGACGCTATAATTCCTGACAGAACCAGCATCAGAAATAATATCCAGCATAAAGGAAGTACAAGATTTTTAACCAGTGCAAGCACCGTATCCTGGGTTCCGGAAACTCTCAGTACAGTCCCATCTTTCAGACGTAATGCATAATATATTGTCTTCTTAGAAAGAGTACTGGAATATCTTGAGGATTCGCCTGCACCATATTTCTCTGCTTTCTGAAACTCCTCTCTGTCTTTATGATTTTCCATTTCAGAAACATCGGCCTCATTATCGAAAAGCACTGTTCCATCCTGATCTATATAGGTGATACGCGAATTTTTGTCTGAAACATTCTGCAGATATTCTGCTCCCTGCTGTTCTACGCCATACCCCAGATAAGCAGCTTCCTTCGCCAGTTCTCTCTGCAGCTGACCACTGAAATTCCCGTAAAGAATTCCCAGAACCATAAACAGACCCATAGTCATAACCACAAGGCATACCAGCATTGTTGATTTAAAAATCTTCTTTGTCACTTCTCTTCCCTTTCCCTTCTCTGTTACATTAATATCTTCAGATATCAGATACAAAAGTTAAAATAAAGCATTTGACCTGACAGCTTTTTTATACTCAAATATCCGCAAACGATTCCCGCCTGCGGATACAAAAATTCTCTTCATTTTATCAGTTAATTATTTTTATAATCCTGATGTTCATTATTCCTGTGCTGTCCCGTAATAGAGTATTCTACCCACTCTGCAATATTCACCGCATGATCTCCGATACGTTCAAAATATTTGGCAGTCATAAGAAGATCCAGTCCGGTCTTGGCTTCCAGTTTCTCTCCATATATCATATCAGCAAGCTTTTCTTTGATTTCATTAAAAGCATTGTCTACTACATCATCTCTGTTTATGACATTTCTGCACAGATCCAGATCGCGTTTTACAAACGCATCTACACTCTCTGTCACCATACACACCGTATCTTCCGCCATCCGTGTGATCGTATCCGGTATCGCGCTGGTATTCTTTGCGATATATAAAGACAGATCCGCAATATCTGCTGCCTGATCTCCGATACGTTCCATATCTGAAACCATTTTCAAAGCCGCAGAAATCTCTCTCAGGTCCCTTGCTACCGGATGCTGATGAAGTAAAAGGCTCAGGCAAAGATTCTCAATCTCTCTTTCTTTCGCATCAATATCCCTGTCTGTTTCAAAAACCTGACGGGCAATTTCCTCATTCTGCACATTCTGGATTGCCTTTGCAGAGAAAGAAATTGCTTTTTCGCAATAACTTCCAAGCGTAATAAGCTGTACATGCAATTCTTCCAGCTGTCTCTCAAAATACTTTGACATAATCAACCAAACCTTCCTGTAATATAGTCCTCTGTACGCTTATCTGCAGGCATGGAGAACAGCTTGTCTGTATCTGCAAATTCAATGACTTCTCCCAGTAAAAAGAACGCTGTCTTATCAGAAATTCGGGTTGCCTGCTGCATATTATGAGTTACCATAACAATCGTATAATCCTTCTTTAACTCCATTGCCAGTTCCTCAATCTTGGAAGTTGAAATAGGGTCAAGTGCGGATGTAGGTTCATCCATCAGAAGTACTTCCGGCTGAACTGCCAGAGCTCTGGCAATGCAAAGTCTCTGCTGCTGTCCACCGGACATTCCCAGTGCGCTTTTCTTTAAACGATCTTTTACTTCGTCCCAGATTGCCGCATCACGGAGAGATTTCTCTACAATATCATCCAGCTTCGCTTTGGAACGGATACCGTGGGTTCTTGGTCCATACGCAATATTATCATAAATGCTCATAGGGAAAGGATTCGGTTTCTGGAATACCATTCCGACTCTCTTTCGAAGCAGATTCACATCCATATCGCCGTAAATATCTTCACCATCAAGCTGTACTTTACCGGTGATCACACATCCCTCTACCAGGTCATTCATACGGTTTAAAGACTTCAGCAGAGTAGATTTACCACAACCACTTGGACCGATAAAAGCTGTGATTTCTTTCTCCGGAATCTCCATGTTTATATTCTTTAAAGCATGGAATTTTCCGTAATACAAATTCATATTTTCAACTGTTATTTTTGAATTATTACTCATGTTTCTTATCCTTTCGCAATTCTTTTGGCAACCGCTCCGGACAGGAAATTAATCACAAGAACAAATGCCAGAATAACAACTGCTGTCGCAGATGCCTGGTTCATATGAAGCCCCTCACCTGACAGCACATACATATGAAGTGCCAGAGTACGTCCGGAACCCATCAGGTTGGACGGAACTTCTGCAACTGTACCTGCAGTATAGATCAGGGCTGCTGTTTCACCGATCACACGTCCGATCGCAAGAATGACACCTGCCAGGATTCCAGGTACTGCTGATGGCAGAACAATGGTAAAGATCGTACGAAGTTTGCCTGCTCCAAGTCCGAAACTTGCCTCACGGTAAGAGTCCGGAACAGATTTCAGTGCTTCTTCTGCTGTACGCATGATCAAAGGCAGGATCATAATTACCAGTGTAAATGCACCGGATAAAAGTGACAGACCCCAATGCAGTGCTGTTACAAAGAACAGCATACCGAAAAGACCATATACAATAGACGGGATTCCGGAAAGTGTCTCCGCTGTGATACGGATCACTTTTACAAGTTTGCTTCCCTTTTTCGCATATTCTACCAGATAAATCGCTGCAAAAATTCCTAAAGGCGCTGCGATCACAAGAGATACCACTGTCAGAATAAAGGTATTGATCAGTGACGGAAGCAGTGAAAGGTTATCGGAATTATAAGTTAAACTGAACAAGTCAGTGGACAGATACGGTACACCTTTGACCAGAATATATCCGATCAGGAAAAACAACAATGCAAATGTCAGAACTGCTCCCAGAAGAGTGAGCAGTGCAAGGATTCCTGATCCCGGATGCTTCAGATATGCCTTCATCTGATCTGAGAAAGAAGACTCATTCTGCTTTTTTTCTTTTGACAAATCAATTGTCGCTGCTGTCTCAATTTGCATGTTCTGCCCTCCTGTTCAGTAAAGAAAGACTCAGGTTAATGATCAAAATAAAGATAAATAATACAACTGCTGTTGCGATCAGTGCTTCTCTGTGAAGACCCGTCGCATATCCCATCTCAGTAACGATGTTTGCGGTCATGGTACGGACACCTTTCAGGATTCCCTGCGGCATTCTCGGCTGGTTTCCTGCAACCATAACTACTGCCATTGTCTCTCCGATGGCACGTCCGATTCCAAGAACAACCGCTGCCAGAATACCGGATTTTGCTGCCGGAAGCATAACACAGAAGATGCTTCTCTCTTTCGTTGCTCCCAGTGCAAGAGAACCTTCATAGTAACTCTCCGGTACACTGCGGATGGCAGATTCTGTAACTCCGATGATAGTCGGCAGGATCATCATTCCAAGTAAAACACAGGCTGCCAGCATACTTGTTCCGGTTCCTCCAAAAGTCTGTCTGATAAGCGGAACGATAAGAACCAGTCCAAAGAAACCATATACAATAGATGGTACACCTGCCATCAGCTCAATTCCTGATTTCAATGGTCTGTAGATTTTTTTCGGACAATAACGCGCCATAAAAACGGAAGTAAACAACGCGATCGGCACACCCAGCAGGATGGCACCTGCAGTTACATAAATGCTCGCTACGATCATTGGAAGAATTCCAAAAATATTATTTGACGGCTTCCACTTTGTTCCCATCAGGAACTTCAGCGAACCAATTTTCCCGATAGCCGGGATACCATTTGCAAACAGAAATGCGCAGATCAGAAATACTGCCAGCACTGAAGTACAAGCTGCGATCAGAAATACACCTTTCATTGCTTTTTCTTTAAAGTGGTTCATTCATTACACCTTTCTTTCCCTGTATCAAAAATCTCGCTGATATCTTTTTTATTCCTGTAAGCGCTCTCTGCTCACAAAACAATTTCAGGTTACTGTTCATTCCATTCTCAGTAACAATTCCAGCACCATGATTTCCAACATACAAACAGCTCGCCTGTTTTATTTCATTCACAGGCGAACTGCTTTGAAACCTCTCAGTTTATCCAGTTAATTATTTAGCAAGATCTTCCCATGTAGTTGTCTCACCTGTGTAAACAGATTTTACCTGGTCGCTTGTAAGTTCATCGATGTCATTGTCTTTGTTTACGATAACTGCGATACCATCTCTTGCGATTACTGTAGCTGTAAGACCAAGATCTTTTTCATCATCTTTGAGTTCACGGGATGCCATTCCGATATCGCATGTTCCCTCAGCTGCCATGTTTACACCTGTTGTGGAATCACTCTGCTGAACTTCAACTGTTACGTCTTTGTTTACTGCTTCATAACCTTCTGCAAGTTTCTCCATAACCGGTGTTACAGAAGAAGATCCAGCAACAACAACTTTACCGGAAACTCCGTCTGCTGCTTCATATGCGCTTGCATCTGCTGCTTCTTTGATGTATCCGTTGTCTTCTACGATCTGCTGTCCGTCAGAGCTCATGATGTAGTTTACGAAATCTTTTGCTGCATCACTTTCTTTATCAGATGTAAGGATGTTGAATGGACGTGCGATCTTGTAAGAGTCATTGGAAACATTCTCTACAGTAGCTTCTACACCATCAATCTTAACTGCCTTTACTGTATCATCCAGAGAACCAAGGGAAATGTATCCGATTGCATTCTCATCACCTGCAACTGTTGTCATCATAACAGATGTGCTGTTTGTAACACTTGCTTCATCTGTGGTCATATCTACTTTCTCGCCATCCTGATCTTCCTGAATGCCAAACAGTTCTACGAAAGCCCCTCTTGTACCAGAACCATCTTCACGGGATACAACTGTGATATCTCCGCTTGCTGCACTTACGATTGTTGTGAAAGCTGTTGCTCCGATTACTGCTGCTGTAAGGATTGTTGCGATTTTTTTCTTCATGATAATTTTCTCCTCTTCCAATGAGCCTTGTTTCTTAATAAAGTAAATGGCTCATTTCCTTTTTTAATTTTATTTTTTATGTTTTATAACTTGTTGCCTCATTTACAAGTGCTATTATAGGAATCCAAAGTTAAATGTAAAACCACGCTAAAGTAAAATCTTTGTAAAAAGGTATTGTTACTGTTTCTTCCATTTTCGGTAATACAGAACACGAAAAGCCCCTTTTTAAGACTGCACTTACTTGTAAAACCCACCTCATCGTGCTATAAAATGTAGCCAGTTCCCCTCATGCCTTGATTTTACTGGGCTTAACGGCATACAAAACTGTGTTTTGTGTTGCACTTTCCTTTATCATATCTGTCTTTGCCTTATCCGTCAAATGCTTTGCCTGAATGTTCAGTTATGCATTTTACGTATAATCTTTTATTCTCAACGATGAAAAGATGTGTCTGCACACATCTCTTACATCTGGTTAATTTCAATGTTATAAGTTTTTGATAAAACTCAAATCCTGTTTCTTCAATGCCTTTTGCAACTTTTCGTTCTTTTTCTTCAGTTCACTGTTCTCCCTAGTCAGGGCTGCCACTTTCTGATTCAACAGGTCAATCTGCTTTTCCATTGCCATATTCAGGATTTCTCTTCTTGGATCTATCATTCCGACCTGTTCTTCTACTGCCTGGTTCATAAGATCCCGGACGGTTGGATTTTTATAAAAGAACCCTCTGGATAATCCGGTTTTCTTCATCAGTTTTGGAACTGTGATACGTTCTTTATTTGCCAGCATATCCTGGATTGCATGCTGGGCAAGACCAATTTTTTCTTTGCTCTTTCTCTGGTTTTCTTCAATCATCTTGTCGTATTTGTTCATATTCTTCTCCCCATCCGTCCAAAATTGTATAAATGATGTCACTCATCATCTGCCGGATTTCTCTGGTCTCGTCTGCCATTCTCTGATTGCTCATCTTTCGGTAATGCTGTACATTCCCCAGTCTCTTATGTCCCAGCAGCCTTGCTATTGTCCAATCATCCAGATGCATTTCTGTCAGTTTAACTCCATAATAATGCCGGAACATATGTGTTCCAAATCCGAATAGCATTCCGTTGTCATCCCTCAGTTCTTTTTTCTGTATCATAGACATAACCTTGGATTTCATTGCCATGTACTGCATCGGTCGATCAGGAGCATTCTCGTCTACAAATATGTATTTTGTATCTTTGAATTTTTCCTGTGTGTATTCAATGGATCGCTGTATCAGTTTTGCCAGTTCATTACTGATTGGTTTTTTATACCTTTGGGTTTTAACCTGGTATATTTCAATCAGATACTTTCCATTTTCTTTTATTAGGCAGTTTATTTTTAATGTAAGCGTATCGGATATTCTGGTTCCCAGCATCTGGTGTATCAGAAGGCATCTTGCAATCTGTACATCAAGCTTCGTAATTTCTGCATTCAGCCTTTTCATCTCTGCATCAGAATACACCTTAAATTCTGCATTTACTTCCGGTGGAATATCGGTATTGATAAATAAATGCTCTAACCTTTCGTAACCGTAAATCTTCCCAATTGTTTCTAACTGCCGCCTTAATGAAAGTACATAAGAACTATTCCCGGCTCCTGATGTTTTTGATGTTGTCAGACTAATCAAGAATCCTTCCAGTATATCCCGATCTATTTCACTACAGCTTTTAATTTCAGGATACTCTCTTTTTAAATATGCCGAGAATTTTCTCATTATTGTCAATTCTCCAGCTATTGTCCCTATCGCTTCATATTTCAGATTCATGTAAACAGCTTTTTTGCATTCTTCCCGGATATCTGGCTGGTATATTTTTCTGAAGTCCAGGGTCTCTATGTTATAAATAGGATTATATCTAATTTCTATCTTCAGATTTTTTAGTCTCCAGACATCCTTTTCTATCTCATCCCTTAAGTCCTCTGGTTCCAAATACCTCAGGATTCTTCTAAAATACAATATTTTTTCTGCTTCTCCATAAGTAACAGTTCCATAAACACTTTTTTTCTTCTTAGTAGTCGAAATTCCCTGTTCCATCATCCAGCCTTTTAGCAGTGTTATCCATTTTTCTTCTGTGCGATCATCGAGGCTATTGATATTTCGATTTATTTTACTGTTTAAAAACTTTACAATACAGTTATAATTGAGTCTGTCAAAACGCAATTTTGAATAGTTTCCAATTTGACCACGATACATAATATAACTTCGGAATTCTTCTTTTAGTTTCTGTGTTGGAAGCAGTGACAAATCAAACTTTCCATTATCTTTATTTTTTCCCTCTTTTATACAATTTGGAAATTCACTAAAGTAAATGACATCACTTTCCATTTCATTCCCCTTTCTTCAGCCACGAAGCCAGGCTGCTCTCCTGCATACTGAAAAATTCTTCATTTGCCTGTGCTATTTTCTTTGGCATATAATCAATGTATTGCCTTGTCATTTCTTCATAGGTGTGTCCGAGATAGTCACGAATACTCTGGAGTGATACATCATTGTCATAAAACATGGTAGCCACTGTATGCCGATAGTCATGAGATTTGAAAATATATTCTCCATTTGCAATTTTATTTTCTCTGCATGCCTTTAGCATTTGGTCGCGGAATGTCTGATACAGACAAGCTCCATCACCTTTTGCATTCTTAAAAATATATTCGTCTGATTGAATATCATATTTTTTAAGATATACTTTCATAAGCTGATATAATGCTTTGGGTATTGGTATTTTCTTATAATTTTTCATTTTGACCTGGTATACCTGAATCCAGTAATCTTTTCCCTGCTGGCAGTAAGCATTTCCTTTTAAAGTACACACCTCACTTGCCCGAAGTCCCAAGCACCATAGATGCAGGAACATACACCGAAGTCGTTCTGGAAAAAGATATAATTTTTTTAAAATCTCCATATATACGGTTTCTTCTACACTTCGGTCATGATGTACTGTTATTACCTTTTGCTGGAAATACTCTATACGAAATGGCATTTGGGGAATATACTTCCGGACTTCCATAAACTTAAAGAAATGTCCTATACCGAATATCCGCTCATTAAAACTTTTCGCTTGTATTTTCCGCTCCCGAAGGCTCTTTGCATATTGTTCCAGATGTTCTGCCTTTGCATCTACAGCAAGGATATTTTCCTGCTCAAGCATTTCCAGAAAATTCCTTATAAATATAAATCTGTTACGAATTGTACTTACTGCCTGTCCAGTCACACCAAGCTCATATTTCATGTATTCCTGCAGGATTTTACGGTTCTGCCATTCTCTTATCTCCATAAAAGAAATACTTTTTAACGAGCTACTTTCGTTAATGCGACTCTTATCTAAATGAAATTTTTCTATGTACCAGACCGTTGCATCCCATTGAATCCGTTCCTGCTGTATAAAAGCATCTTTTCTGCATTCATCTATAATGCCTAAATGCCTCATTAGCGTTTTATTTTTTGTATCTGCAAAATCTTTGGAAATTGTTTGAATCTGCCTTATTTCCAGCAATCCAATGTCCCGAATATTCTGCTGAACACAGGAATCATATAATATCTTTAAAGCCTTCAGCCTGTTATTTCTATATGCTATACTTTCCGAAGTCTTTGCAACAATGCGACTCAATGTAGAAAAAATCTGCCGTTTTAGTATTTCAGAACAATTCTTCTTGAAATCCCATACCAGAACTCTAAGATCCTTAATATATTTAAAATCACAGGCAATCTGTTGATCCGGATAATATTTCAGGTAAAAAACTTTATTCTGGTATCGCCATTCATAAAATCTTTTTCCAGTCAGTGTCTGCATCTGCTGGTATATGTGCTGTTGTTTTATAACATCATATATACCCAGATACCACATGATTTTATCAGGCTTCAATTTTTTTCTTAAATATTGCTCGTAGGAAATCTGCAGTTCATAATCCATTTCTGTTAAACTCCAGACTTCTCTGTCTGTCAGAAATTTTTTCACATGATTAACTGGTGTTTTTACTTTTATCTGTATCGGAAGTGAGTCAATCTCTGCATATAATTCCTGCTTCTTCTTTTCAATGTCCTCTTGATATTCAGTCCTGCGTTCTGCCTGCTGTAGTAAATATACAGGCATTTTTCACACCTCCTATTCCAGCAGACGGTCTGCTCCGTAAATAGCAGCATGCTGTTCGTAAAACTCGTTGCTTGCCTCTACCAGCTCGTCATCCAACCAGTCCAGATACTTTATCGTAGTGTCCAGATGCTTGTGTCCCAGTGCCTGACTGATCATCTCCAGTTGCCATCCGGCACTCTTTCGCATATTTGCAAAATAGTGGCGAAGCATGTGGGGGGTGATTTTGATTCCGGTTTTCTTTTCCATCCGGTCTAACATATCGTATACACTGTCTACCTTTAAGGGTTTTCCAATGCCATCGCCCATAATGTTTACAAACAGGTAATCCTGATGCTGCAGGATTTTCCGGTATCTTGCCAGATAGTCCATCAGGAATTCAAATGTGTCCTTGCTTATCTTGGCACTCCGGTATTCTGCATTCTTGGCTCTTGCTTCGTTCTCATTATCTTCCCGAAAGCACACCCGGATCATGTGGTTCTTATAATCAATATCTTTGACATATTTTACGCCCAGAAGTTCTCCGATGCGGTATCCGGTTTCTGCTAATAAAAGCAGCAGAAGCTGATCCCTGCGATTGGTACACGCCTGTAGGATCGTCACAATCTGATTTTCCTTTGCTGTCCTGCCACGGTGTTCTTCCTCTTTCAGGTAACCTTTAAAAGAATGATTTCGGAGTACCTTTTTAACACCGACCTGATTGACTGCTATGATCTGGTTATAAGATAATGTCTTGAGGCTGCCATACTGTTCGTATTCTGCCTCTATAAATAAATAGAACCTGAACACATCTTTTAAATATGCGTTGCAGGTTCCCTGATTTGGACATTTCTTCGGTTTTCCATTGGCTTGTTCTGTGTGGTTCCCGGCTCTGAGCCAGTATAAGAAATCCACAAAATGCTCTGTCTGTTTCTCGTATCCTAACTGATAGACTTCGGTAAGTTCCATTTCCTTTTCTTCCATGTAGCCCATATAATAGCAGATGGCAAAGGCGGATCGCTTTACGGTATTTGGTGATCGTCTGCATTTGATCTTGTGCATCAGATATTTGCTCGGCAGTTCTACGATTGCCATCGTATCCAGATCCCGGATGTAAAAATATCGTTCTGTCCCATCTTTTATCGTTTCTACTTTGTAGCTCATGTGAACTGCCTCCTTTCCTCTAACGCTATACACAGTATACCCAACTCATGCCGATAAAGCTATCACAAATACCACCAATTCGCTCCAAAACGCCCCTGAAATACCACTAAACTTTTTGTCCTATCTGCCGTCCGGATCTGGGCAGAACCAACAACACTGCGATTGCTCTCAACTGTAGTAACGCTCCACTTTCCGGCTTCGGATAAAATCTTCTACTTCTTCGATCCGCTCTGCCATCTGGCACTTTGGCAGGGCTTCCAGAACATCGCTCCGGTACCTGCCTTTTTTCGCTGCCCGGTAGTCTAAAATAGACACAACGCAGGTGTCCTGCTCCGTTCGGATTGCCCGTCCAAATCCCTGCCGCAGCTTCTTCTGCATATCCGGGACTACGATGGTCTGGATGTAGGATTCCAAGGATCGGTACTGCTCTCTCTGTGCTTCATGGATAGGGTCCGGAACAGAAAACGGCAGTTTTACGATGATCAGGGAGGATACCATGTCCCCCGGAAAGTCCACACCTTCCCAGCAGGAGCCGGCTGCGAACAGCACTGCATTTTCCATCTTTTTAAATCTTGCGATTTCTTCCTGGGAATTTCTCCATACCTGCACCATCGGGAACGGGATCTGATCCTGCAGGAGCTTCTGCACGTTTCCCATCAGGGTGTAAGATGTGAACAGTACCAGCGTATGCCCGTAAGTGGAACACACCAGATCGCGGATCTGTCCGGCAAGCTGCTCGGCTTCTTCCCTGCTTCCCTTTTTCATAGGTCTTAAATGCTCCGGAATGTAAAGCAGGCAGTTCTCCCTGTAACAGAATGGGGATTCTGCCACGCACTCCCGGATACCTGTTTCTTTTTCCAGCCCGGTCATCTGTCTGGTCCTTGCAAAACCGTTCCCGGCTTTTAAGGTCCCGCTGGTTAAGATCGCCGGGAATCCCCGGCTCCATAAAGTCGAATCCAGATACTTCGGGATCTCCCTGTTGACCGCCATAAAGGTTAAATGTTCCCGGCTGTCCTGCTGTAAAAATAAAATATACCGCTTGTCGTTCTTTAAGAACCAGCCAAACAGCTCATCCATCTCTTCCAGTCGCCGGAAGATCCAGTAAGGAATGTTCCCGGCAAGCCTTTTGATCATAAGCTGAAGCCTTTCCTTCGTCTGAGCCAGAAGGGGGCCAGCCCCCGGTGGAAAATAAAAACTTTCTTTTCCAGCCATGTCCTCTGTGCCATCTTTCCGGTGCTTTCGAATCTCCATCTGAAGAGCAGCAAACCATTCCTGCAGCCGTTTCCCTTCTGTACCTTTATGCTCCCTGGCTAAGAAATAACGGATCTCCTGCACATCTTCTTTTCCAATGCTTCTTCCATACATCTGGCTGGCAGCTTCCGGGAGCTTGTGGGCCTCATCCACAACCAGAGCCCTGTAATCTGCCAGAAGCGGCCGGTACCCATTTGCCCGGTGCATGGCATCTGCCAGAAGATAATTGTGATTGCAGATCTGTAAAAAAATGTCCTCTTTCCTGGAAATATCCAGATGCTTCTGATAACGGCATCCTGCTTTCCCCGGACACTCTCTGGGGCAGAATTTCGGTACGCACACCAGCCTGCGGTCAAAACCGCTCAGGTTATGTACGGAATCTAAATCAAAACTATGCCGGAGGGACTTCAATGCCTCCATCTGTGCCTGATTTTTATTCTTGTCCCGGACTGCCTCTAATCTCTGGGCCAGCCTGTAATCACATACAAAATGTTCTTTTCCCTTGCGGACAACCGCTTTTAATTCTTCCTGAAGCAGACCTGCTTTTAACAGTACGTCCGATAAGAAAGGAACATATTCCTCTATGATGGCTTTCTGTAAGGCGATACTGGAAGTGGATACCACTACAGGCCGCCTGTCACATCCCGAATAACCGGAATGCAGTACACTATATTTCCGCATCAGGATGCAGGCTGTCAGATAGGCATAGGTCTTTCCGATGCCGACTCCTGCATCACAGAGCGTGATCTCATTTTTCATAAGGGCATCCAGCATTTCATGGCAGAGACGGATCTGTTCTTCTCTTACGTGAAGCCCGGCTTCCGGAAGAAGTTCTCGGAAGATCCTTTCCACCTCGCCATGCGCCCTTTTCTGATATTCATTTTTATAACACATTACTTCTCCTTGCCGGGAAGCTTATCTTACCGTATCCTTACGGACGGATCTGACTGCTCCCGGTACATTCTGTCCCTGTTCTTGCATTTTCTTTATGGCAGCATTCCCTCTTGCCATCATCCTTCGGATATCTGTCCGGGAAACATTCCATGTCTTTACTTTCTGAGGAGCTTTCCTCACCTGCTCGGACAAATGTCTTTCACAGAGTTTCGGATAAACCACCATTGCTTCCGGTAATTCCAACGGATACTCGATCATGGGATGGTACACAATATCCCTTACCACCTGCTCATAGCATTTCATCTGCATTCTCGCCGTACTGTCCTGGTAGATATTTTTCCCTTTCATGGCACTGTAGACCTGTGATGAAACATATCCCAGCGTTTCAAAACTACAGTATCCATAAGGAGTTACACCAGAAAGGGAATCCGGATCTTTTAAGGCATTCAGATATACTTCTTTTCCCTGGGCGATCAGCCACATCTGAAAATCGGAAAATCCGTCATCACTGCACCCGGTTTCCATCATAATACCTGCCGCTGTCCATAAGCCGTACTTATAAGCCGCATCCCGGTAACTGTAAACAAGATTGTGGAATTGCAGAATATCCTCAGGTGTCATATAGAAAAGCTGCTGCTTGATCCACACTGCCGAAGCATCCAGATCGGTGCCGCACACTTCCTTTGCTTTTTCAATCAGACTCCAGAACTGATCCTTGCTCATTCCACTTCTTTTTGTTTCTTCCATCTTTTCTCCCCTTAATGTGACGTTAATACCACAAGAATACGGCTGTAGTTTCCCACAGCCGCATGGTATCTGATATCAACGACACACTTCTTCATTGATTTCTGTTATTTTATCTTGCTGTTCCGCATTTGACCTCGCACCCCCGGAACTATCCTGCATTTAGGAAAGGGGACACTACAGGCGGGCGGCTGGCCTGCCGCCTCTCACAGATGTCCTGGGGGTCTTTCTGATTACAACCCGGAGTCCATCTTCCGCTCTTTGGCTGGTAACGTGTATCATTATCCCCCGTCCGTGATCCTGGCGAAAGGCTGCCACCGCCTTATTCACAGCTATGCTTCCTCGCTCCAAGTCTAAGAATCTTTACCCTATACTTAATCATGGCGCTCATGCTGTCACGCTTCCACGGTTGGGAACGTACCTGTAGTGCCGATATTCACTTGCCAAAGAACAGCAGAAGGATGTCCCTCTGCTTACTAGCCGATGGCAGTGTATTTTTTTATTCACTTCACAAAAAAATTTTTTATCGTGCTTCCCCGGATCTGTTTTTCTTTTTTCCCTTTGCCGTATTCTTCTGCTGTGTATCGTTCTTCTGGCTTTCCTTCTGTTCTTTGGCTTCTTCCGGCGGCATTTTCATCACATGAAGTTCCCCGTTAAACAGGGTAAAAACTTCCGGTGACTGATATTTTTCTTTAAACTTTTCAATCTGCTCCGGTGTCAGCGAAGTAAAATCATCTTCTGTCAGTCCTACCACAAGGAATGTTCCGGCAATGGCATCATAGACCTGTCCACGGTCATCGTACAATGCACGATTTAACGGTAATCCTTCAAACTTTCCATTGCCGTTTAAAAGGATTCCAACCTCATCTTCAAACGGATAGGTCATTTCAATGTCACCACCTACCGCCTGCTGCAGATTCTCCAGCTCATTCGGGATATTCTTAACATAGGGTGCTTTCATCGGCTCGACTACCAGCACTGTCATCATATCTTCCTGCATTTCAGACACTTCTTTCTCATCCATCGTATCAATCCTCCTGTCTGTTCGTTCTGATAATCAGCCGATGACCCCCTTTTGTTTTATTCAAATTTCATGGACTTTTTAATCTTCTCCCGTAACCTCCGCAGTCTTGTATAAACCGTCTGCTCCGGCAGTTCCATGTGATGGCTGATCTCTTTTGGTGCATATCCCATCATCTTCAGGACAATCATCTGAAGAGTTTTCTTGTCAGTCGATAACAGGATCTGGAGCAGTTCCTCATTTTCCACGGTATCGAGCAGGGCTTCCACACTCTCTGGCTGAGACTCTCCTGATTCTTTTTCTTCCAGAAGCAATTCCATACAGTCCAGAAGCGCAGTCTGATGTTCCCGGAATCTCCGCTCTGCGTTAAAATCGTTCCAGTCATACTCCCGGAGCTTTCGGATCGTCTCTTCATCCACACCCTGCTCTCGCAGGAGCTTCTCTTCCTCTGATTTCCACTGGTTCCATCTATATTCTTCTCTTGCTTTATTGTAAGCCACTTTTATTTTCCTCCGATCTGAATTTTTGCGAAATCAAATCGGAGTGTGGCGGTGACCTAGCTCGTTCTTCCTGTCTACAGGAATGCCCGGCATCTCTGCTGTCTCCCTGCAAACACGGATCTCCTTTGTAATCATATCTTTACAAAGGCACAGTGTATCGGACGCACCTGTCAGCTAACGGTCAGAAAACTGTCAATTGACGGTCAGTTTTTATCACCTTCTTTCCAGAATAAATAAAATAAAACGAATAATCTTTTTACGGATCATTCGCCTTACTGCTGTTCGTTTTCTTTATTCAATTCAAATTTGTAACCTATATCCCTGACACTAACGATGCAATTTCCGGCACCATCTTCAACGATATTCAGCTTTTTTCTCAATCGCTTTACCAGACACCAGATGATATTTTTAATATCACCAATAGGATAATCTTTCCATATAATCTGATAAATTTGTTCATATGTATAGATTCTCATAGGAGCCGAAGCCAATAAGTACAGAAAATCATATTCTCTTTTATTGAGATTCAATTCGGTTTGACTCCAATATGCTTTATACAATTCTCTGAATATAAGCAATTTTCCTTCTCTGATGTTTAATTCTTTTTTCTTATCTTCTGCTTTTCTTGCCCATTCTAAATATCTTCGAGTTAACGAAAAAATATGCAGTTCTAATTCTTCTTTTCCAATGTTAATATCAAATACAGAATCTGCACCTGCATGTATAAGAGTCTTTTTATGCAGCAACGGATTTTCTGTTAAAGCAATAACCGGCGTATATGTGATTATTCTTATTGTTGAAATTATTTCTGCGGTAAGATCCAGAGAATCAGTACTGCCAATTACTATAATATCGAAATGAAATAAACTCAATTTCTTCAGGCACTCATAAACAGTGGATACATAGCATGATTTTATTTGTTTTTTGATTTCAATGTGCATATCCTTTTCCGTATAGAACAGGATACTATGGTCGTTATCACGCATATATATTTTCTTTCAGAAGTTATTCGTCAGTACACTATGCCTTTTCTTTAAAAAACATAATGTTGATCAATCTCAGCACATGATTATATGCCCAATTTACAGGAACACTTCCTAGAATCAAAACCATCAGTAAAGAAATCAGAAATAAACTTCCCACATTCAATAACAGCGGTATTTTTAAGATCTGGAAACTGTTCATTGCAATCTGCATCGGATAGTGGAAGAAATATATTCCCATTGTTCTTCGCCCGCTTCCAATAAAAGTAAGAAACAAATTTCTGTCAGGAATAATTGCAAGTAACGAAAATATCATTAAAAACGAGGCTAAATATGTAAATAACCGAATAAGCATTCCTTCCATCTCACTGATATTACTTGCCCTGTAGGAATGATTTCCCCTGAATATATCTACCGGAAGATTATTTCCCAGCATATATGCTGTCATCAGATACAGCAAAATCAGAGTCAGACTCATTAAAATCCATTTTCTCCTGAAGTTTCTTAATACTGTGATATATTGGTTTTTCCATAAATATCCAGCTACAAAAAACGGAAAAAACACAACTATTCTGGAAGCTGACAGGTATGTGGAAAATTCATTTCTTGTTCCGGCCCACAATGAAAATATAATACTTAGTGGAACAATAAATCTTATTCTTCCAAAAGCCTCTATGGTAAGTCTGTAAACAAATAGTGCCAATACATACCACATAACGGTTCCGGAAGGGCGCAAGATATCATAATCCATGTTATAACCAAGCCATACCTTGACTGCCCATGTAAAACTATATCCCAGAATATATGGAACCAACAGGTTCTGAATATTTTTCAGTACATTTTGTTTGCTTTTTGACAAAAATCCTGAAACAAAAATGAAAGCTGGCATATGAAAAATCGTGATAGCATACCACAACTGACGCACTGCCGGATTCACTTTTACAAGCTGAAATGCAATAATATGATTAAAGACTACCAGAAAGATCAAGATAACTTTTATATTATTGATCAGAAAAAAATATGGTACTCCATGTTCCTTTGATTTTATATTTTATTCACCCCCTAATATAGAATGATCGGATATCCACCATCAATCGCATTGTATATCACTTCTGCCTGATCGGGCGGCAGATTTATACATCCATGACTTCCGTTTGTTTTATATACGTCTCCTCCAAATTCAGGCTGCCAGTCCGCATCATGCAGTCCCTGTCCATATACAAACGGCATCCAGTATGTAACCGGAACTTCATATCCATAAATATCACTGGACAGTGTGAATGGACTTGCTTTGTAAGCAATCGCATAAGCACCTGTATAAGTTGCACGGTCTTCTGTTGGAAGTCCGCTGATTATGTCTGTGTCTGTCACAAGTACTCCGTTTTTATACAGCCAGAGATGCTGCTGTTCCAGACTGACTTCTATATAGCTTCCATTCAGATCATCTGTTCCATTTCGTGACAGACCTTCTTTTTCATAAATTGGTGAACGCTGAATGGTTGTTCCGCTTTGCAGATCTGCGCAAAGCTGTTCGAATTCAGCATCCTGGTCAATGCGGAAGCCATACTCATTATTACTTATTGTTACAGTCTGACCATTGGATGTATAGAAAGATCTTGGCACATATATTGTGTTGTATTTACTTGCCAGACTTTCTATATACGCTCTGACTTTATCAGAGTCAATTTCAACTTTATCCCCTGAAATGACCATCCAGGAATTGATCGTTGCAGAATCAATTGTTTCTGTTACATCACCAAACAGATACGTAATTGAAGTATTATTATATTTTTCTATATTCGTGTTTAGTTCTGATAAACGACTGAGCAGTTCTTCAGATGATGCCGTAACAGCAGCCTGACTGTATGTATTTTCATTTATATCTACAGAAATCGCCTTTCTGAAAAAATCCTCTTCCAGATTTCTTTGGATACAATCGGATGTGTACTGCAATAATCGGTTTGGATCAATCTGATTGCCCTGCACTGCATCAACAATAATAAATTTTTTGCTTGTATCGTCATATTTTATATAGGCATCTTCAGAATTGATTCGCTCTGTATCTGCTGTAAAATGCTCCGCTGAGAGTGTCTCAGATAATCGGTTATCATCCCTGACAACTTCATATGGAATTTTCCAATCTTCTCTGGGCTCAAATATTGTTCTTTTCTTCCATATTTCTTTCTTCAGTTTAAACAGTTCTGTTTCTAATGTCTGTGTATTAAGCGAATATCCCAATTCTCTTAATGAAACCGTATAAACACTCTTTCCATTCTCATAAAAAGAAACCGTTTTATCTTCAAAAGCCGTATTTATTTTTTCTGTTGCCTGATCCGGTGTGAGACGGGATACATTCTGTCCATAGACAAATGTTTTACAGCCCATTGTCTGTGTATCTGTTACGATCTCGTATGCGACAAATCCCACGGTCAAAACGATCATCAGCAGGATGCTTATAGATAAAATGAATTTTAACTTCTGCTTCCGCTTCCCTTTTCTGTTTGTTAGTTGTCTTTGTTCTCCTCTCTTCTTTCGTTCACTCATTTTCAATGCTCCTTTTATCTCCCCATATTTTAATTTCATACTGCTATTTCGGTAATTCTATAGAAAAAACAGTCCCGTTTGTTTCATCACTGGATGCCCATATTCGTCCATTATGCCTTTCCACAATAGCTTTTGTAATAGAAAGACCAATGCCCATTCCTCCAGTCTTTGTGTTTCTGGATTTATCAACTCTGTAAAACCGTTCAAACAGATGTTCTAAAGCATCTTCCGGTATGATATTTCCTTTATTCTGAACCTGAATCAGGACTGAATCCGTCATCTGTTTATAAATAATGCGTATACTGCTTCCGGTTTCTGCATATTTGATTGCATTTGCTACCAGGTTTGTCATACACTGCTGAATTCTCTGACGGTCTCCACACAACATATCTCCCGACCTGGTACATAGTGTCAGTTTCAGATTTTTTTCCTGTAGTTTCGGTTCAAAGTTCCAGCATAATTTTTCACACAAGTTGCTAAAATCAAATGATTCCAAACGCAGCGGTTCTCTTTGATTTTCCAGTACATATAATTCCTGCAGCTGACGGACAATATGGATCAGTCGCAGAATTTCCTCATAACAGCTCTCCAATCGTTCAGTTGTCGGTTCCCATATTCCATCCAGCATCGCTTCCAGATGCAGCTGCAGGTTGGTTAACGGTGTCCGAAGCTCATGAGCCACATCTGATGAAATCTGACGTTTTTGTATTTCTTCTTTTTCCAAAGCGGCAGACATTTCGTTAATTGCAGTTATTAAACTCTGCGTTTCTTCTATGGAGCTCTTTTCCTGAATCTGTACCCCGAATTTTCCTTTTGAAATCTCAGCCGCAGATCTGGTAACATCAGAGATTGGTTTTGTCAGTTTTTTTGACATAATAACACCAAGTATAACTGCTACAAAAATAAATATACCGGACAGTAAAATCAGAAATCGATTCAATGTTCCCAAAAGTCGGATTTCTCCATCTGTATAAGAATACGGTCCATAATATCCGATTGTCAGTTTTCCGGTCTGAACTCCATCTAATTCAAGCAAATATTCTTTTTCCTGATAGGAACCTTCAAATTTAATATAACGACTGTGCATATTACTTTCTGCATGTTGAAGTGTAAGCTGACATTCCTCTTCCTTATGTGTCCGGATATCCCAGTCTAATTCACCATCCAGCGTCTGAAGCCGTACCAAAAGGCCATTTTGTAAAGCTGCATTTCCAATAATTTCAACCCCTGTCGTTTCATATTTTTGTTTGTCTTTCTGATAAACTTCTTTCATTTGTTCAACGACAGTACGCATTTTTTCATCAAGCTGTTCTTTTGCATATCCGCTGAACACATTTTCCATGGAAACTGTATAAAATAGCGCCAGAGATAAAATAATAACAATGGAAATAAAAGAATACGAAAATATAAGCCTGCCTTTTATTGTTTTCATCTTTGCTCCTTATGGTACAAATTTATATCCAACACCATATATCGTAACAATATATTGTGGTGATTTTGGATCTGGTTCAATTTTCTGTCTGAGATATTTTATATAAGTATCAACACTTCTGTCATATCCATCAAATTCATCTTTCAAAGCAAAATCAATAATTTGCTCTCTCGTGAATGCACGTCCCGGTGATTTTACCAGCAATTCAAAAATATTGTATTCCGTAGGTGTAAGATGAAGTTCTTCATTATTCTTTTTTATACTGTGTGCCTGAAAATTAACATCTAAATAATCAGTTCCAATTTTCAATATTTCCGGCTGGCTTCTTTCCACCCGTCTTAATACTGCCTCCACCCTTGCAATAACATTTCTGGGACTGAATGGCTTTACAATATAGTCATCTGCACCGCATTGCAGTCCTGCGATCATGTCACTTTCATCCACTCTTGCAGTAAGCATAATAATCGGAATATCTTTTTTCTGATGGATAACCTGGCACACTTCTTCTCCCATAATATCTGGCAGCATTAAATCAAGCAGAATCAGATCTGGTGTCTCTGTTTCTGCCAGCTTTATGGCATTTCTTCCATCATAGGCGACAACGGTCAGATATCCGGCTTTTTCCAGATAAGCCTGAAGTACCTCTGTGATTTTTTTCTCGTCATCTACAATTAATATTTTTTTTGATTGTTTCATAAGTTCACCTTCCGTATATTTTTTATTTCACTTTAACGTTCTGTATTCTTGCATGGTAATCCTGTCATCCAGAATTTTAAGAATGATACCGGAAGCATATATGATTCTTTCCATATTTTTCTTTAATGCTCCTATCGTAAGGATATTCGTTTCTTTTTCAAAATCCACAAATTCTACACCATATATTTTTCGGATTTCCACACAGATCATTTGTGCAGATGTTCCGACTGGTAAATATAACAAGAAAAACCTTTTTTCCATTTTTCACACCCATTCATTAACACTCGAAAAACAGTGCATTTATAATTCGTTTTTTTGCCAAATGCACTGTTTCTCTATTTTATTCTGTCACAGAAATATTCCCGGATAATGCAGAATCATATAATTTCAGATCTACATTTCCATCCGCTGAATCGACAATATACATTTTCACAAGTGGAAGTATTTTATCCATTGTTTCCAGTAAAAGTCTGTATTTCGTTGTATCTTCCGAATATATTTTTGAATTATTTTTATATTCTGTCAGCATACTTAAAAACTTCTCAGTATCACCAGTTGCTTTTGCAATCTGTTCTTCTTTATATGCTTCCGCATTAGATATCAATGCACTTGCGTCCGCTCTGGCCTGAGGAATCAGACTGTTATAATATCCATTTGCTTCATTGATAGCTGTTTCTTTTTCTTCTTTTGCAGTTGTTACATCCAGAAATGCTGCTGATACTGTATCCGGCGGTACAATTTCCTGAATATTAAATGCTGTGATCTGAATTCCCGTATCATACCTGTTCAGTTCTTCCTGTGCAAATTTCAGTATCTCATTCTGTGCAGCAGTCTTTTCTGTACTTAAAATATCATCAACCGCTGTATTTGCCATCAGCCTGACAAGTGCTGCCTCGACACTGTATCTTACCAGCTGTTCATTATTTCCATTTACATTATAAAGAAATTTTGCTGCATCACTGACTTTATAATGAACAATTGCCTGTGTCGTTATAATATTTTCATCTCCTGTTAAAAGCTGAATCGCCTGTGGTTCTTCATCTGGCTGGTGAATATGTTCCGGCAGTGACATTCCAACATCTGCTCTTCGAACTTCTGAGACATTAACCTTCTGTACTTCATCTATTGGCCATGGAAGCCTGTAATGCAGACCTTCTCCTACAGACTGGCTGCTGATACTGCCAAATCTTCTTACAACAGCCTGTTCACCTGGATTTACTATATAAATTCCTGTCAGAAAATAGATTGCGACAATAGAAATCCCCATAATACCAATTATCTTTTTAGGATTAATATGTCCGAATGCACCCTTAAGATCTTTTACCACTTCATTTTCATGCGGCATTTTAATTTTCTTTAATCTGGAGCAGAATCTCTTTTTCTCAGGTTTTTGTGTTTCATCACTTTTTGAGGTGGATTTTATTCTTTTTAATGGTATTTTCATTCAGCATTCTCTCCTTCCGCCCCATCTGTGCTTCCACTTAAATATTTTAGTATCTCTGCTGTTGACGGCAAAATCAGTGTTGTGTTACCATCTATTGTTTTCTCATAAGTTTCCAGTGTACGGATAAATTCATAAAACTCAGGATCTTTTTGGTATGCTTCTCCATAAATCCGAATGGCCTCCGCATCACCTTCACCTTTAATCTGCTGTTCCTGCTGATATGCCTCCGCAAGAATCAGCTTTTGTTCTTTTTCTGCATCAGCACGTATTTTAGCTGCCTCTTCACTTCCTTCTGCTCTGTATTTCTGCGCCATCTGCTCACGTTCAGCACTCATTCTGTCATAAACACTCTGCTTGTTGGCTTCTGGAAAATTTAATACACGAATCTGTGCATCCACAACTTCAATGCCATATTCTGCTGCTTTTTCTTTGGCATAGGTAACAGCATCTGTTATCACCGTATCAAGCTGCAGTTCTTCTGCATTGGTATTTACCAGCTGGTCCAGATTGTACTTGCCAAGCTGGACACCCAGACTGGAAGAGAAAACATCTGTAAGTCTGGCTTCTGCTCCGATCTGATCTTTCACCGTTTTCAGATACAAAACAGGATCTGTTATTTTCCATGCTCCATAATAATCTAATGACACGCTTTTCTTATCTAATGTCAGAAGTTCTATGGAATTAGTCTGATATACCTGAACTCTCTTATCCAGCTTCTGCACAGACTGAACCGGATCTGGA
Source organism: Blautia sp. HCP3S3_D9 (assembly GCF_052063845.1). Taxonomy (NCBI): domain Bacteria; kingdom Bacillati; phylum Bacillota; class Clostridia; order Lachnospirales; family Lachnospiraceae; genus Blautia; species Blautia sp. HCP3S3_D9. The sequence goes on along the minus strand of NZ_JBQHWS010000004.1, from coordinate 10,618 downwards.
AGTTTTACTTTCAGTCCAGGATTTTCACTTACATTTACAGGATTTCCGAATTGCGTTACAACTGCATATTCAGTTACATCCACTTTATATACCATTAAAGTTGCCACAAAAAGAATTGCTATAAGCCCTGTTCCGATTACTACTTGTTTAGGTATTTTTCTCAATTTGCATTATCCTCCTGGTTTCCTGAATTTGTATTATTTCCAATCCAAAGTTCTGCATTATTCACATTTACATCCGCACCAAGCAGAAGTTTCTGTGCATCCGGAAGTACTTTTTCCATCGCTTCCAGATATAAACGGAACTTTGTTACTTTTTTCGATTTAGAGTACGCATTTTCTTTTTGGGCAAATAAAGCAGCATCTCCTTTGGCTGTCTGAATTTTATCTTCTTTATAACTTTCAGCCTCTGACACAATCTTATATGCATCAGCATTTGCCTGTGGTACTATCGTATTTTTATAAGACAGTGCTTCATTTATGTAAATGCTCTTATCCTGCCTTGCAGTCGCAAGATCCTGAAAACTGGATAATACACTTTCAGGTGGATCAGCCTGGATAAGCTGAACATTCACAATCTCGATTCCTGAGTCACTCTTGTTTAATGTCTGACTGAGTGAATTCCTGGCAGCAGTTTCCATCTGTTCTTTACCATCTGTTAAAATATCATCTATTTTACTGGTTCCGACAATCTGGCGAATACTTGTTGACGCAGCTGACTGTATCAGGGTATCTATATTATTCACATTTAGTAAATATGCCGTTGCATCATTAATTCGATAATGCACTGATAAATTTATATTTACCAGATTGGTATCTCCTGTAAGCAGTTCCTGAACGCCTGTTTCAACTCTCTGAACTTCACCTGTATTTACGATTGAAACTTCTTCAATTGGACTGGGTAGTCTGTAATGAATGCCAGGTGAAACATCCCTGGTAATTCTTCCAAATCTTCTGACTACACCTTCCTCATCCAGTTTTATGGTATAGATTCCAGATAACAAATATGAAATGAGCATTACAGCACACATACCTGCTGCCATCTTTTTATTTTCATGAAATCCATGATTATGATGTCCATGTTCTTCCACCGCATCCGGGTGCATCAATGCCCGAATATTTTCGGTTAAAATTTCATATCCGGAAATCATCAGAAGAACCATTGCTACAATAGCTGCCAGTTTATCCAGATCCGGCATTCCAAACAAAGAACCAACTACGCCCACTAACACGGCAATCCCACAATACATATCCATTTTGGAATGGTATCCATCTGCTTTAAGACTTTCCGATCCGGTCTGCTCGCCAACATAAATCTTGTACCGTGCCATAAAATAATTAATCACAACACCGACAAAAGCTCCGGCTGCAACAAACGGAACATATTTTAATTCTGTCTGTTCTCCACTGAGTGCATCAGATAAAATCTCAATTCCCATATAAAAAATGAATATTGATACAAAAATTGCCAGGATATGTTCCATTTTTCTTGATATATTTCTTGCTTTTTCTCCACAGAATCTTGCAATCATAAGTCCTGCAAATACAACACTTGTTACAAATAAATCGGTGAAAGAATGGTATGCATTTGCCGCAAGACCAATACTCCCCGAAATATCTGCGAGAAAGAATCTCAGGATAATCAAAATGATATTTGCAATGATTGTCACTAAAATTGTTTTTTCTTTTCTTCCCATCATTAATTACTCCTATGTCTCTGTTAGCATCTTTTTCAGGGTTCTGTCATAAATCTTTAGATCCGCATCATTTAGGATCTGTTGTGATAACTCTTCTGAGAGTTTATCATGTGCCTGTTCATTTAAATGACTTTTTATTGCATCTGACAGTTCCTCTAATGGTTTTAACTCTTCTGCAGATTTGCTTCTTACCAGCAAAATATAAAAAGCATTCTGGTATTCGATCACATTACTGAATTCATTTTCATTTAAAGAAAACGCTGCTTCAGCAAGTGGTTCAGCCAAATGATTTTTGTAGATTTGGCCCGTTATCTGTCCACCATTCTCAGCTGAAGTATCTTCAGAATATTGTTTTGCCACTTCAGCAAAATCTTTACCTTCTTTTAATAACCCATATGCTTCTTCGGCAGAAGTCTTTGCCTGCCCTTTCTTTTCGCCATTTTCTCCCTGACTGATCCAGATCAGACTCAGCTCTACAGAGGCCGGTGTCACCAGAGATTCTTTATTCTCTTCGTAATACTGTTTGATCTCTTCCTCTGTAGGTTCATCCAGATTTGTATCTACTGTTTCCTGGTGCATCACCTGATAAAGATACTGAACCTGAAGTTCTTCAAAACTGTGGCTGTTTTCTCCATCATCCGCACCATCAGTACTTTTTTCCAATAACAATTCTTTGGCAATCATCTGTTCTACCAGTTTCTTTTTTTCCTCAAAAGTAGAAAATTTGGAACGATATTCTTCTGATAATTCCTGAAATTCTTTATAAAAGTCACCCAGTGTATAACGTCTGCTGTGAACCACAAATAAAGTGTCATTTTTTCTTGTTGTATATTCTTTATCTATATTTTCCTGTAACAAAATGTTCTCAATTTCTTTTGTTACCTCGGATAATTTTTTTACCCCTCCTTCTTTTTTCTGATTTACTTTTATGATACTAATACTTCCATCTTCATTTTCTATCGGTTCGCTGATTTCACCTTCTTTCATAGTGGCAATTGTTTTTCCCAGTTCTGTATCCGAAGACAGGTCTATCGAATTTTTGAATACCTTCTTATCTTTGCCAAAAGAACCTGCTATATTTTCGAGACTTTCTCCGGAACGTATTTTTCTTACTGCTTCTGTAGCAGTATCCATCTTTCCGTCCGCAATTTTTATTTCGCTGTAATCCGCAGAAGCAGACGTTTGATATTTTTCTTTATTCTGTTCATAGTAATCAGAGATTTCTTCTTTTGTTGGTGTATTAACTTCCAATACGTCATAATTCACCTGTAATCCTGATGTTTTTTTCAACTCCTCAAAGTATGTTTCAAAAAAACTTCCATCTTTTTCAGAGGCAAGTGTCTTTCTGATTTCTTCTTCTGACTCATCCAGGCTTTTTCCTTTGAATTTATCCTGATTTTCTGAATAGTACTGCTGAACTTCTGTCTTGGAAATTGACTCAGGAGATACATTTTCTTCATGAAGCTGCGACATATACTGTTCAACTGTTGCATCGTTCAACAGATCTTCCATATTATGCTGAACTTCTTCCCTGCCAGTGATTCCCTTTTCTTTGGCCCAGTTTAAAATCATTTGTTCAGAAGCCATTTTAGATACCATTTCCTGATATCCTTCTAATGAATCTACAGGATGTACTTCGCACTCTTCCGTTGCATCACACTTTGAATGGTCATAACCATGTGTTGGGCATAGCATATGCTCTCTTTCTTTTGCACCTTCTACGGCAATAAAATTTTTTAGTTCTTCTATTGTTATTTTCTGCTCATTATAAGTTGCGACAACATCCGGAGCCGGTGGCTTTGGCTCCTGTAACACTGGCAGGCTGTGATATATGCCCAGTGCCGCCCCGCCCAGAGCCATTGCTCCAAATACCCCCAGTGGCCATCTCCTTCTGGTACGTCGTTCTGGTACAACCATTACCTCATGTTCTGGTTCTGACTCTTCCTCCTCGACGGATTCCATCATTTCACCATGCCCCGGCACTTCTTCCTGCTTATCTTTAGTTTTTTTCTCCTTTTTCGTATTTTTAAATCCCATAGCATGTAAAAAGTCCGACAGCACTGTTTCTGATTCTATCTCGTTATTCAGATCACCATCCTTTCCCTTTTGTTCCAGTTCATTTTCATCATCCTGTACCCGCGGTATTTTGTCATTTTCTGCCATTTTACATTCTCCTGAAATGCCTAAATATTTTGCAGGCACAGTATAAAGAAAAGTTATGGGAAAATTATGGGGATTTACAGAAAAAGTGGCAGCCTGCGCTGCCACTCCCTTTGTCGGATCACCATATATTCTATAATTCACATATATGTTCCAGACCTGTATCAATAATCAGGCGAACATGTTTATCTGCAAGACTGTAAAATATCAGTTTTCCTTCCCGTCTCCTCTTTATTAAGCGGTGTGCTTTTAGAATATTTAACTGATGCGATACGGATGATTCTGACATATCTAGTTCTTTGGCAAGACAATTTACACATGTTTCTTTTTCGTGGAGGGCAAGTAAAATCCTGATTCGTGAAGTATTTCCAAAAATTTTAAACAGTTCTGCTACAGAATACAGTTCATTTTCATTCAAATATGAAATCCCCCAGTTATCCAATATATTCTACAAATTCTTAACATGTAAGGTTCTGATTGCATTTAAAATTGCAAGAACCATTACTCCCACATCTGCAAAAATCGCAAACCACATATTCGCAATACCTAATGCGCCAAGAATCAGGCAGGCAAATTTTACTACTAAAGCAAAAACAATGTTCTGATATACGATTCCAAGACATTTTCTTGAAATTCTGATTGCTTTTGCGATCTTGATCGGATCATCATCCATTAAAACAACATCTGCAGCCTCAATGGCAGCATCACTTCCCATTGCTCCCATTGCAACTCCTATGTCGGCTCTGGAAAGTACCGGAGCATCGTTGATGCCATCACCAACAAATGCAACCTTTCCCTTTGTTCCTTTTCTGGATTCCAGAATTTTCTCAACTTCGTCAACTTTGTCTCCTGGCAGAAGTTCACTGTGTACTTCATCAACCCCAAGATTTGCAGCCACCTGATCTGCCACTCGTTTTGCATCTCCGGTAAGCATGATTGTCTTTTCAACACCTGCTTTTTTCAGAGCCTTAATCGCATCTTTTGCATGTGGTTTTTCCACATCCGAAATTACAATGTGACCAGCATAACTTCCATTTACTGCAATGTGGATTATGGTACCTACACTATGGCAGTCTGAATAAGAAATACCCAGTTTTTTCATCAATTTGCTGTTTCCGGCTGCAACAGATGTTCCATCTACCTTTGCCAGAATACCATGACCGCTGATTTCCTGTATATCACTGACACGGTTCCTGTCAATTTCTTTTCCATATGCGCGCTGCAGACTCTTGCTGATCGGATGGGAAGAAGAGCTTTCTGCCAGTGCTGCATACTCCAGAAGCTTTGCTTCTTCCATTGTGTTATGATGAACGCCGTTTACTTCAAATACACCCTGTGTCAAAGTACCTGTCTTATCAAATACTACAACCTTTGTTTTTGACAGAGTTTCCAGATAATTAGAACCTTTTACCAGGATTCCTTCATGGCTTGCACCACCAATTCCGGCAAAGAAACTTAACGGAATGCTGATTACAAGCGCACATGGACAGCTAATTACAAGGAAGGTTAATGCTCTGTAAATCCAGGAACCCCATTGTGCCGGAAGTCCCATGAACAGACTTCGAACAACCGGCGGTAAAATTGCCAGTGCCAGTGCTGCGATACAAACTGCAGGGGTATATACCTTTGCAAATTTTGAAATAAAATCTTCTGATTTTGATTTTCTGGAACTGGAATTTTCTACAAGCTCCAGAATCTTTGATACGGTAGATTCTCCAAACTCTTTTGTTGTTCGAATCTTAAGGACACCCGTCATATTGATACATCCACTGATCACTTCATCTCCGATATTTGCTTCTCTTGGGAGGCTTTCACCCGTCAGAGCGCTGGTATTCAGTGAAGAATTTCCCTCTGTTATGATTCCATCCAGCGGAACTTTTTCGCCCGGCTGGACAACAATAATACTGCCAATTTCCACTTCATCCGGATCTACTTTTTCCAGTTTTCCGTCTTTTTCAATATTCGCATAATCCGGACGGATATCCATCAGCGCACTGATGTTGCGACGGCTTTTTCCAACGGCATAGCTCTGAAACAATTCACCGATCTGATAAAATAACATAACAGCAATCGCTTCATTATAATCACCGCTTTTTTCATAAATAGCCAGTGCGATCGCACCTACCGTTGCCACTGCCATCAGAAAGTTTTCATCAAAGATCTGTCCATTAATGATTCCTTTTATCGCTTTTCTTAAAATGTCATATCCAATGATCAGATATGTGGCCATATAAAGTGCCATCCTCGGCAAGCCACTAATCGGAGCCAATGAAAGTCCGATTAACATTGCTGTGGCTATTAAAATTCTGATCAGCATAGTTTTCTGTTTTTTTGTCATAATGTTGTCCCACCTTTTTATTGAACATATGATTATTTTTTCATATATTATTTGAAATATACGCCCCAAAATATATCCTATTCCGGGGCGATTTGGTTTTATAGTCTTTATTAACTTTCAGGAACAAGGGAAACTTTTATCTATCAGATAAACACTTCACAGTCAGGTTCTACTTTTTTGCAGGCTTTCACAACACTTGCCATAACTGTTTTCGGTTCCTGCCCTTCTTCAAATTCTACGATCATTTTCTGTGTCATAAAATTAACCGTTGCATTTGCAACTCCGGCAGTTTTCTTTGCTGCATCTTCCATCAGGTTTGCACAGTTTGCACAGTCTACTTCAATCTTATATGTTTTCTTCATAAATAGAAAACTCCTTTCTTTTATTCAAGTATTAAGCACTTGTTTATTTGTTATGATTGTAGTATAATCGCATCATAAAGGAGTGTCAACACACTTTGGTTTTCTTCTTCCAAACAGAACCAAACATCTTCCAAATGGAACAATCTCAAAAGAAAAGGAGCCTGATTATGACATCTGAATTTCATTTACCCCATAACCATGAGGAAAAAAATGTGGAAGAACTTCTTCCTCAGCTTTCTAATGCAGAAAACTTTGGAGCTGCTGCCGATATCTTTAAACTTCTCGGAGACACCAGCCGTTTACGTATCTTCTGGCTGCTATGTCACTGTGAAGAATGTGTCCTCAATATTTCTACATTGATGGGTATGACAAGCCCGGCGGTATCTCATCATCTGCGTCTTTTAAAATCAAACGGTCTTGTAACCAGCCGGCGAAATGGAAAGGAAGTCTGCTATAAAGCATCCGATACAGAACAGAGCCGCCTGCTGCATCTGAGTATTGAAAAAACACTTGAAATAACCTGTCCATCCAATACACGCTAAAGAAAAGAGGTTTCAATTTATGGCTGTATATGATCAGAATTTAATTTCACAGGAATTACAGGATATTCCATATGGAAATATAAGGATTGTAGGAAAATCATCTTTAAATACAGATATCTTTCCACAAAAAATAAATTTTCAATCCAAAATAAATGGCACAGGAAAAGCAACCATTCTTCCACTCTTCCCCGGATGTTTTATGACTTTTTTTACTTTCCGGGCAACCAGTCTTTCCGGATATCATCCGGCATATGAAGCTCTGATCCAGATTGATTTTTGTCAATATGGACGTTTAGAATGGGAACTGGAGCATTCCAGCCATATTTATCTTGGCAGCGGGGATCTGTCTGTTCATCGTATGGATAACTGTGTACACTCTACTCTTTGTTTTCCTTTAGGTTACTACAAAGGTATCTCCCTGTTCATAGCTCCAGAATATCTGGAACATACACTTTCTGAATATTCATTAAAAAAAGGTATTTCTGATCTGTCCTGGATTACTGATCTTTGCTATGATAAAAATTTCTCTGTCTTTTCAGGAAATGAGCAGATCGGACATCTTTTTTTCGGTATTGATAAAATATCTTCTAAAATCCAGAACGATATATGCAAGTTAAAAGTTCTGGAACTTTTTTTATACCTAAGCACACTCCCTGATTCCCATGCAAAAACACCTTCCTCCTATCCGTCCGAGCAAACGGAACTGATCAAAAAAATACATGAATATATGATGCAGAACCTTGGAGAACGAATCACAATCGACCAATTATCCAAACAGTTTCTTGTCAATACCTCAACATTAAAAGAGGTATTCAAGGCAGTATATGGTGGTTCCATTGCCGCACATATGAAAGAACATAGATTTAAAGAAGCTGCCAGATTGCTTAAAGAAACAAATGACAGTGTCTCCCAGATTGCCAAATGTGTTGGATACGAAAGCCAAAGTAAATTTTCTATTGCTTTTAAAGAAATATTTCATGTATCGCCATCTGAATATCGGAAAAGGTAAATATCATTCAGACTCTTTAAACAGTCATTGACATCTTCTACTTCAGATGGTATTATCGCTAATAGTTGAACAACTATTCAACTTAATACAAAGAGGTTTTATCATGAATAAATATTATCCAGATATCGACAGGTGTGATTGTTCCAGCATTCACGAAAATGTTGTTTCAGCAGTCCGTCAAAATATGGGGGACGAAGATAAGTTTTTAGATTTAGCAGATACTTTTAAAATTTTCAGCGACTCTACAAGAGTAAAAATATTATATGCATTAATGCAGGCAGAAATGTGCGTATGCGATATTTCCGTATTACTTGGAATGTCTAAATCCTCAGTCTCTCATCAATTGCGTATCTTAAAACAATCAAATTTGGTTAAATATCGAAAGGCAGGAAGAGTTGTTTACTATTCTCTGGCTGATGAACATGTAAAATCAATTTTTAACGAAGGCATGATTCATGTATGTGAACAACCCCGATGACAGGGATTATGTTGTATATATTTTATATGCAGCATATCCCTTACTTTACCGCTTAATAGTTGAATAATTGAACAACTATAGTCAAAATAGTAATCACATAATTGGGAGGAAAAAGATGTATAATCAAAATCAGTCATATCAAAAATTAGAACAAAATTTAATTGATGTCATTTTAGAAGAACAGGCCAAACTTGGATACAGAAAAGAGGCAATCCAGTTATATTATCCGCTTGGCTCATTAAATCATTTTTTCAACAGCAGTGATTCTGCAGATAACATGGAAAAGAGGCTTAATAATTTTCCTGCTTTTGTAGCCAACAGGTTCGGAATTATCAGATTCTCTCACGAAGGTGACCGCTTCTGTTTTTATCTTGCACCGGAGGCATCGGAATACGTCCATCAGAACAAGGGAGAAAATGTATTTATATTTGAACTTGTAGGGCTGTTGCAAGAAGAAACTACAACGCTCAACAGTGTTATTACTTTTTTTAGAAAATGGGACAGCAACTGCATTGTAAAAGAAATGGATAATGGCGAATTTGATGTCCTTATTATGTTTATTGACAGAGATGATCCTTATTATTACTGCTTTAAAGACGAAGGATGCCATGTCATATATCACAGATTTCTTCCGGCAGATTATGCGGATTTTGGATTTTGAAATTTATGAAATATCTATCTATTTTCTGATTTCCCATATTTTTACCACATTATTATTTTATTCTTATCCCTGCAAGTTCAAAAGATGCCGTTTAAACCTCCGGGTACCCAATTTTTTAAACGGCATCGTCTAACAACAATTCTGTTATAGCAGATTTATATAGATATCTCCCCTTTTCCAGACAGGCATATAATAATGCTTTGTCTGGAAATTTGGTTTTAAGCAAAGAAATCTTATAATATGGCTATCAATTAATCAGCCCATAACCCATAATTGTATTGTCATTTATATTATAATTTCTCTGGGCAACCATATTGCTGGTGTTTCCTTCTACTGTATAAATGACATTTTCCTCTGTTTTCTCCACGATTCCCACATGGTCTGAGGTTCCGTCCCCATTCCAGTCAAAAAAGATCAGGGTTCCAGGTGCTGGCGAGTATCCCCGGCTCTTCCATTTTCCCTTACTCTGGAACCAAGCAATTCCATCATCGCACAGGGAAAACTTCGGCATCTTGCCGCTCTCGATCAGTCCGGTCTGATCTCCACACCAGCTGGCAAAGCAGGCGCACCATGCCACATGACTGTCAAATCCATACCACGACCAGAACTTCTGGCCTCCTTCGTTTCCAAGCTGGGTAAGTGCCACGGATACGATCTGGCCGTTACCTCCAAACAGGCCGGCAAACAAGCCACCACTGGAATAATACCGCAGGACATGTGGAACGTACTCTGGATCTCCATAAGCACTCCACCCATGCGAAGCTGCCTGCTCATTAGAAAACTGCAGGGCATTTTCTGCACTGTAGCCGCCATACTTCCGTATTGCCCACGTTATGTATCCGTTGCCGTAGTTATATCCTTGCAGGGACAGTTTCAGCTTATCCATATCCTGTGGACTGGTGCATCCGGCTTCCTTCAGGCAGTCCGCATAATACTGGATTCCTACCTGTATGGAATAATCTGCATCCTGGATGGCATTGGGGCTGTTAGAGTACCGGGTGTTGTATGGGCACTCACTGCTCTGCATGGGATCGGTTCCCCGGCCGCCGGATTCCTGCATCATGATCGCCTGTATCACGGAAACGTATTCGGGGATTCCATATTGGTTGGCATATTTCTGGATGGTTGCAGTGTAGGAAAGGACTTCCTGGCTGAGTGCTTCGTTGCTCTCTGAGCTTCCAGAGAACGCCGCACCGCCTATGATTCCGACTATGATGACCAATAAAAGAACGATCACTGCTCCGGCGGCTCCCAGTGCAGCCACCATGGACTGTACGGTTTTCGCTGCCGCTTCCACGGCGGCCCTGGCTGCCTTGAAGGTATTCTCCCCTGCCCTTGCCCTTTTCTGTATCATGCGGACTCACTCGGAAGT
>NZ_JBQHWS010000003.1:0-92482 GCF_052063845.1 Blautia sp. HCP3S3_D9 | reverse complement strand
TTGTTTTTGACAATTCAATTATACCACATGCAAGTGATTTATGCCTTTTTTATGGGTTAAAATATTGATTTTTCAAGGTTTAGCACACCAAATGGTGTGGGAAGTTTGAGTTATTTATCATTTGCTCCAAAACATTATAAAAAAATTCAATAAGTTTATCGATTCTTGGCTGATTAATATATTCTTCTTTCATAAAAGATAGCGTATGGAAAATCCCAAATGCACCACCCAATCCTACATTTCTTTGTTTTACATAAAAGTCAAGCATGTCTGGTTTGCACCTTGACTCCATTATCTTTATAAGGTCATCTTGAAATTTTTTATCTTTTTCATAATAATGAGCAATCAGAGTAATCCCACCTATCCCATCATACAAATCAGTATCCACTAAGTCATAATTCCATTTGCCAAAATTGTTAAGAACCGGAGCAAACCACGTATATTCTTTAGCGATTTTAACTGCATAATTTTTAGCTTTCTCTAAATATGTAAAAACACAATGTTCGTTTTGCATATCAATTTCTTTATAAGCAATGTAACTGCCAATACATTTTCCATCTAAAATTAAGTTTTGATAATCCAATGCTAAATGAATAAAGGATTTTTGCCTCTCCCTACCATTAATACTTAAATTTTCGATGTTCTTTATCAATTTGCTATATGCGTTACATTCAAAATAATTGCTCTTTTCTTGGTCCATGTCATTATATATAGAATTACTGTCAGTATACCTATAAAAAAAGGGTATATCATTTCTTCGCATTCCATTTACTTCACTGAGCACTACAAACTCAGCATAGGCACTACTACTCCACATGTTTTCTAATATCTTTTCTCGATCTAACATGTCTGTTAAGTGTTCTGGGTGCGTAGAATGTTTCAAAATAGTATCATATTGATCTGTATTTCTTATAATATGTCTTACCCGAATACCAGCAAACTGCTTTATTATATTTTTGAAGGAAATGTCATCTTTAAATTCCAAAAACAGATCGTACACCTTTGAAAATCCCAATAAGATTTCATTAACATAATTTTTAATGTCTCTGGAATCTTCTTCTAAGAAAGGCAAATTTTTTGCTCCTTTAACTTGAACTCTTTGTTTTTCATACCGTGCCATATCAGTATACATATTTATTGGCAGTAAAATATCATCTACCACATATCCTTGTCCATTAATTGCACTAATATCTACACCTTCACTAACTTCATTTTGCCGAAGCCGACTCTCCAAAAGCAATGTTCTTTTTACGCTATCAAATTCATAATTAATTTTCTCATTTATAATTTCATCGTTAAAATTATTAGGCTGTTGTATGAAAGTCTCTAAGTCAATTAATACCGGATATTCTCCATGTGCTATTAAGTTTTCCATATGTAAGTCCGTAGCATTCAATATATATGAAAGTGCCAATATTTCTCCAAATCTTATATAAAAACAGTGTAGTTCATATTCTGTTTCACATACATTATGGTCTAAAAATTCTTCATAACCATGATCTTTAAAAGAAATACTTTTTAAACTCTTTAAAATCTCTAATTTTCCGGTCTTATTAAGAAAATCAATAAGACTATTATACACTTCATTGATTTTCAAATTTTTGGGTTTATAAACTATTTTTTTGCTATTAGCAAACTCAAGTATAGTAACTGTTTTACCAAAATTATGCGTGTCACCTATTCCCATAGACACCTTGTATAACACAAAATTCTTATTACTGATTCCAAATTTCTCTTTAAGAATTTCTTTATCGCTTCTTATATCAGCCCAAATTTTATTAATGTTATTTATAAATAATATTGATAGTTCTGTATAAAGCCTTGCAAGCACTATATATTTTTCAAAAAATTCTTCAAGAAACTCTATATTATCAAACAATGAAACAAAATATTTAAATCTCTCTGCGGAAGTGTTACCTTTTAGCTTTTGAGATTCTCTAAAATGATTTAGTTCCATTATCATTGCTTTATTTCCTAAATCCACTAGTTTTAATGTGAATTGATGCAAAATTCCGTTCAAGCAATCTTTTGTAAATTTAATTCCTGTTAAAGACTCCATTAATTTTTTTTCTACATATTTCACAAAATGTCTAACAATATAGTTAAACCCTTTGTCTTGACTCCAGAACGACTCTTCTTCATAAGGAATATCAGTATTTAATATTTCCCAATAGGCCCTGCGCCATGGATGGTTTTGTTCACTTTTTTCATACATTTCTACTATATCCTCATCCGGTTCTCTTACTACTGCATGAGAAAAAATTTTTCTGTCATATTGATTATATTGCATCATCTTTTGAAACTGCTCTTCTGACAAAAGACTCATGTCATTGCGCCACTGAATAAGCGCATCAGTATTTTCCTTTTCAACGATTCCATTTCCTTTTAAAATATTGTATCTTTCATTTATTGTTAATGATTTGTAAAACATTATTTCTCTCCTTTATCTTTTTATATGAACATTTATCAAAAGCAAAATCCCATTGATTTTATCGAACCTATCACTTCTGTATGATTCCCTGTATCCAATAAGCTTCCCTGAAATGAAGTTATATTTTCAATAAAAGAACCCGTATTGAAAGAGCAATTAGCCACTTCAAGACCAATATGTGTATTACCAATAAAAGAACCAGAAGGCACGCCAATCCAAAAACAAATATGATTTGTCCAAAATTACCAACCAGTTCACAGTTATTGTTTTCTATCAAATATACTGATAAAATCCAGTGTTTATTTGAATAATAGCTTTTGTTCTCCTTACCTATATGAAGTAGATTTCGCTTATCTGATTTTTATAAAAAGAACATGTCTAAATTTACTTAAACTTTAAACATGTTCTTTCATCAGCAAGCACTTAGTTTTTATTATTCTTTACACAAAATTGCTGTAGTCAAATATGAGCCAACGGCTGAAAATAAGGCACTACAAATAAATGTAGACTGAGGTGATATGCCCGAATCATCCCCACCATATATTTCATTCAGCTCGAAATATGAAAGTTCTCTCATACTTTCTCCTACTATATTTTTTTCACTCATTGCATGCCTCCTATCCCAAACACTCTTTATTATAAGAGACGATACCTGAAATTGCGGATAATGAAGCGCCAATACAAACTTTTGAACTATTTACCACTGACTTTGAAACCATTGAAATTGATTTAACAACCGAACAAGGAATGCCGGACATAGGTTCTGCCGTATCTGCTCCATAAATATTTTCTAATTCTTCCATTGATAATTCTCTCATACTGTTTCCACATGGATTAATCTTCTTAGCCATATAAATCCTCCCAAAAAATCATTTAAGTGCTTGCAGTAGTATTATATCCTATTGTTTAAAACAATTTCGATTTATGTAAGAATACCTTGTATTATTGTAATTTTTCCCGAAAGAGCAAGATTCGCCAGCGTAACTCAAAACTCACTTTGTGATTTTTGCTTACCCGGCAATCTTGATGGGGATTCCGCTCCCCATACCCTCAGATGACGCACATTTTTACAAATGTGCAAATTGGCTCCTGTCAAGAACAGTCGCAGCGTGATTGTAAGTATCACGAAAAATTCCAAAATATCTGTATTTTGTTACCAATGAGCATCTCCAAATCGGCTTATATATGAATACATTTCTTTTTTGAAAGGGATTATAAAATGGCAAGACCAAAGAAAGACAAAGAACTACGACACACTCATCACATCATGCTCCGTCTCACAGATACGGAATATGAAATTGTGGAAGAAAATGCAAAAGCCGCAAATCTTCCATTAGCCCAATATGCCCGTAAGCAGATAATGAATAAAAAAGTACTTGCAAAATATGAGATTGTGGCAGATCTGCCGGAACTAAAAAAACTGATTGCCGAATTTGGAAAAATCGGCAGCAATCTAAACCAGATTGCCCGTCACTTTAATACTGGCGGTATTCACTCACAGGAAATGAGAAAAACAATCAATCAGGGCATTGCTGATATTTATGAAATGAAATATGAAGTGCTGAAACTGGCCGGAGATTTTACCTCTGCCGCTGGAAATAGTAAAAATAAAACTGGAGAAAAATCAGATGGCAATACTGAAACACATAGCAAGTAAAAATGCAGATTACGGAGAAGCGCAGCGTTATCTGATGTTCCAATATGACGAGTACATGGGTAAGCCAATCCTTGATACAAATGGCAGACTAATTCCCCGTGAAGAATATTACCTGGACGGGATAAACTGTGATCCGTTCACTTTCGATATAGAATGTAAGGAACTGAACGCACAGTATCGTAAAAACCAAACATACGATGAAATCAAATCCCATCACTACATCCTCAGCTTCGATCCGAAAGACGCAGAAGAAAATGGATTGACTGGAGAGCAGGCACAGCAGCTCGGATTAGAATATGCAAAAAAAAATTTCCCTGGACATCAAGCACTTGTCTGTACCCACACAGACGGAAATAATGAAAGCGGAAACATCCATGTACATATCGTGATTAACAGTCTGCGGAAATTTGATGTGGAACGTCAGCCCTTCATGGAACGGTTATGCGATTCCCGTGCCGGATATAAGCATCACTTAACAAAAGATTATCTGATTCACCTAAAACAGTCCGTCATGGATATGTGCCATCGGGAGCATCTGAATCAGATTGATTTACTTACGCCTGCAGAAAAGAAAATAACCGACCGGGAATACCATGCAAACCGCAGAGGGCAGAAAAAATTTGATGAACGCAACAAAAAAATGCTTTCAGAGGGTATCACTCCACGGAAAACCAAATTCCAGACACAGAAGGACTTTCTCCGTACAGCGATTGAAGATTCCGCCGCTTCTGCCCACAATCTGAAAGAATTTCAGAAGCTGCTTATAGAAAGATATCATATTACCCTCAAAGTCAGCCGTGGCCGATTCAGTTATCTCCACCCGGATCGCAACAAACCAATTACAGGACGAAATCTCGGTACTTGTTATGAGGAAAACTATCTGTTCTCACTGTTTGAGAAAAATACAGAACGCCAAACATCTGGTAGTGCCGCAGAGCCGCCATTACCAGCCAATGACACATCTTCTGCTCCACTATTCTCTGAACTGGAAATCGAAGCAGAAATTCCGGATTTTATTTTTATCAAATCCGACCTACGTCTTGTCACAGATCTGCAACAATGCGTGAAAGCACAGCATAGTCAGGCTTATGCCCAAAGGTTAAAGCTGTCCAACTTACAGCAGATGGCAAAGACTGTCGCCTATGTGCAGGAACACGGATACAATACACCGGATGATTTACAGACAGCCTTCTCCGAAGCACAAACGCAGATGGCTGATATACGAAAAGCCCTGCGCTCCACAGAGCAGCGTCTAAAAGATATTAACGAGCAAATTCATTACACCGGACAATATCTGGCATACAAATCTGTTTACAATCAGTTTTTAAAATCTAAAAACAAGAAGCAATTCCGGCAGGAACACCAATCGGAAATTGTTCTTTATGAAACCGCCCGTAAAATTTTGAAAGAACGATCCGGCGGTGCAAAACTACCATCCATGAAATCACTAAAAGCAGAAAAAGAAAAGCTGGCAATCTTAAAGGACAGCCAATATAATATCTTCCAGAATCTGCGTTGCTACCAGAATGAATTAAAAACAGTCTGTGCCAATGTAGATATGATTTTAGGGAAGTTCCCTTCAAGACAGCAAACAGAAAAAGAAAAAAGTCAGGATATTTCTTAACCATCTCTCAAAAACAGCCGGAAAATATATCTTACCCCGGCTTTTTTTGTTAACATTATTAAATTCATTTCTTTACGGTAACGGCTGTGCTTCTGGAATTATGTTTATACCCTTGCTCTTTTCATTAACAACCTGGCACATTTCTTCAAATTTATGGTCTATGTACTTTTTCATTTCCTCTCTTGCCGATTCCATTGGTTCAAAAGAATAATAGGCTGGCTGTGCATCCTCTTCTCTGAACGGGCAGGGGAAAATATAAAGTTTCTTTGCTTCCGGCATATCTGTAAATAGCTGGAATATTTCATACGGCAGAATCTCCCCGCATACCAATACATCTCCTATATCTTCATAATAAATATAACCTTTATATACAGGCTCCCCCATTGCCGCAAACTGTCTTAACGCATTCATCCTGACTGCCTCAATTTGCGTACGGCATCCTACACGCCACCTTGTTTGCGGTGCAAGTTTTCTGTATATGCTGACAGCTTTCTCATCCTCATAAATATCATCGTTATAGTCATATTTATAATTTTCTGCCTTTATTTGTCCATACACGATAAGACTCGTAAAAAGTGCAAGGGAATCCAGATCAATATATACGGATTGATGTCCTCGTCCATGATAAGAACACAAAATTTCCCCAAGCCTGTCCATAACCTTCTTCATGATCTCAAATTTATCGTTGGTCTCTTTCCCCACTCTGCTACTACACTCCCCTGCTTTTACTCAATTTCATAATCTTCACTGTCATCCGCTTCCCCTGTCGTGCAGGTAAAACAGCGGTTCAATCCTGTAATTGCACTGCCGGCAGCCCAGATTGGAGCACCACAGACCATGCACTTTGCCCCGTTCTTTTTAGCCTCCAACGTCTCACGAAGATCTCTGACCAGCTCTTTTCTTTTATATCCTTTATTATTTTTGATTACCATGTCCGCAAATTTTTCAACAGAAATTGGCTGAAGCATACCACCACTCCTTCTCATTTGAATTTTATCTGTATCCGAAATCTGTAAACCTTGAATACAACATTATATTGCCAGAACCACATGGAAGTGTCAATCCCAAAACAGTTTTTCAAAACCATGGAATCCTTCCGAAAACTATGCTAAAATATAAGTACAGTATACAGGATATTCATTATCTCTTCCTTGTATTTTTTTCTTAACTGACTTATACTGAATCTATCATATATAGGGTGGTGGCTAAGTGAACATAGAAACAACGATCTCTAAAAATATCCGTACTGCTGGAAACAACTCAGATTATGATGCCGCCTGCAAGCGGCTGTTGTCCGAAAAGGTGATTCTCGCATGGATTATGAAGAATTGTCTGGAAGAATACCAGAATTGCGGTATAACCGAAATTGTAGATAAATATATTGAAGGAGAACCACAGGTTGCAGAAGTACCTGTTGCACCGGATGAAACAAATGCTGCGGAAAGCTCCATGATTAAGGGAACGCAGACCGAAGATAAAACCATGACAGAAGGAACCGTAACATACGACATCCGCTTTTTTGCCACAGCCCCAAGATCAGGGGAACTTATCCGTCTAATTATTAACGTGGAGGCACAAAACGATTTTTATCCCGGTTATCCACTGATCAAACGTGGCATATATTATTGCAGCCGTATGATTTCATCCCAGTATGGAACCGAATTTACTTCATCCCATTACAAAAACATTAAAAAAGTATATTCCATATGGATCTGCATGAATCCTCCAAAGTACAGGGAAAATACGATTACAGAGTATTCCATTACAGAAAAGAACCTGGTAGGCAATGCCAAAGAAAAAACCGAAAACTATGATTTAATGTCCGCTGTCATGATCTGTCTCGGCGGACCGGACAGCGAAAATTATACTGGTGTATTAAAATTACTTGATGTCCTGCTTTCCTCTGAAAAAGCCCCGGACGAAAAGAAAGAAATTCTCCATAACGATTTCAATATCGAAATGTCAAAAAATATGGAAAGAGAGGTGTCGCTCATGTGTAATTTAAGCCAAGGCGTTGTAGACCGTACTTTATTAGATGCTATACGCAATTTAATGGAAACAATGAAATTAACTGTTGAACAGGCTATGGCCGCACTGAAAATACCGGAAACAGAACAGCCTAAATATGCCTCTATGCTAAAAAATGAGTAACCGCAAAAGGGAAACCTGACCAATTAATGCCATCAGGTTTCCCTTTTTTATTTTATTTTCGTCTATGCTCCATATCCTCTGCCATATTCATCTGTGGCACAGACTTTCCACTGTGCTTTGCTATTTCTGCCTGCTTCAAATGCAGCCGATCTAACACAGAAATGCGCTGACCAATCTTTCTCGGTTTTGATGGCAGGTTATTCATTCTTCCATCAATCATGTTATAATTCTGTTCTTCCGTTATCTCTGCACTTCGCAGATACTCTCCGTTCTCATAAGACTTCTGCCAGTTTTCAAGAGGTGGCTTTTCCTGTTTTTGTGGTTCTGCTATGATTTGTACCGGATTCAGATATTCTTTAATCTGCTTTTGGACAGCCTCGTCAAAACCATTATATACATTGTCCACCACCAGTTTCCCATCTTCATCCAATACGACCCATGCTGCGTCGGAACCATAAGTAGTATGCTCCATCAGGAAGAATTCTTTTCCGTCTATGATGATACTGTCAAAGGCAAGCCAGCTTCCCTCTTTTCCTTCGATATGAAAATCTGTGGTATCAAAGGATATTAAAGCACTGGAAGAACCGTTTCGGAAAAATCCGGCTATCACAATAAAACCTTCCTTCTCCACATAATAAGATGTGATGACTCCCTCCTTGTTCAATACCAGCACATCACTGACACTAATGGAATGACCTTTAAAAGAACGGGGCGTCTGCTTCTGAAACTTCTGTTTTATACTTTCCGGTGTATCGTCCGGGTGAATTCGCCCAAGATATTTCTGCTCATAATTTTCATACCGAATCTGAATCTTATTTTTCTGCAATGTTTTATAAGAGCGAAAACGTATGTCCCGGTTTTCCTGCACTTCTTTTAGTTGATACAATGCAAATTGATTGATATCCATCATTCGTCCTCCGCTGATTCCTGTTTATACGGTTCCAAATCCAGTAAGGCGAACTCCTCATCAGACAGCTTCTCCATTTTTGCAAGTGTACTGTTCACAAGCGAAAGCATCTCTGCATCATCTTTCAGAAATGGAACCGCACTACGGATTTCCCTCATAGTCTGTTGTCGGTTCTCCATCTGGAACATAGCCATAATTAAATATTCATTCTCCTCAAACTTCACCATCATAATTCCTGTTCTCCCTTCTTATGCCCTTTCGATTTCTGCTCATCTTTATCCTGATTCTGTTCCATTAACCTTGCTCGACGCTCTCTTAGTGCTTTCAGGACAGATTCTTTTTTTCCTGTTCCTTTGGACGTAGAACTGTCCTTTTCCGGTGCTTTTTCCGGTGTTTTCTCCTGTTTTATTGGCTGCTCCTGAGATATTTCAGACACAACCTCCTTTTCAGCCATCTGCTGCTTTTGAGAAAGGATCTCTTCCAAATCAGAAATGGCTCCTTGTACTAATGGATGGTCTTTGTAATAGGGAACCAAGTCTATCAGATCTTTGGAAATCTTGTCTCCGGACATCAGCTCATATTCCCCATCATACATACTTCCATCCTCCAGACAAAAACCTATACCTTTCACACCATTCATTCTTTCGGATGGAATTTTCTCATATAACTCTACAGCTTCCTGCAGTGTCAGATTATCATGGTATTCACCCAGCACCGGAAATTCCATACATTCTGCCACATAGAAGGTGATTTTTGCATCTACTTTTTCCGTCTCATGCGCGATCTCTGCCCTGCCCTTTTCCTGTGCCTGTTCGATTCTTGCCAACAGTTTTTTTGCTTCCTCTACTACTTCCGGAAGATCGTCATTCTCGTCTGAAGCAATCTCTGCGACCCATTCCCGAATAGAATCTGCCTGTCCAGAAATAAGGTCAGAATAAATCTGTCTCACATTTTCTTTCCTGTCCTCAACAGAATCTCGATATTCATACAAATCATACTCCGATGAAAACTGGTCTATATCGGATGCCAGTTGCTGCAGTTCTTTATCATCCAAATACTTTTCCGCATCTTCCATAAATTTCTCCAATGTACCGGTCTTTTCTATAGATATGGGATTCACATCAACCGACAGTCCCGTAATCTTCATGCCGCTCTCATGCAGAATGTTGAAGAAGTCATCCTCCCGAATATTTCCGGTATAAGAAAGGACTACATCCACATCTGATGTTTCCTGATACAGACCTTCTCGTGTACGGCTGCCATAAACACGAGCGCCGAGCAGCCTGACTTCCTCTGAAAGTCCCATTTCTTCAATCTGTGCCTGGGCAAAGCAAAGTACCATTTCCTCTATATCATGTCTGCACTGCCTATTCAGCGAAGCTTCCCTTATACTGATCTGGGAAGTGGGTGTTATCTGATCTTCTTTCAGTCTTTCTTTTGCCGCCTGCAAAACATGTTTTTCCAGCTCATCATAGATAATCGGCTCACAATCCAATTTTCCCAGATCTTCATCCTTAAAGAGCCACCCTACAGCTTCTTCCATTGAAACATTCGTAACATCGTAGAACCTTCCCCCGATTTCGCGCCAATCACTATCATATACAACACTGTTGTATCCGTCCTGCACTTTTTGTATAGAAGCATATCCATATCCCGTTTTAAATGCAATCTTATCCTCTCCACTATTCATCAACCCTTTTAAAGCTTCAAAAGATTTCTGTGGGAAATATTCTGCCCGCTCTACTGTTTCCAAAAATCCCTCACATTCGATCACTTCGCAGGCATCCACGTAAGAACGCAGTTCATCTTCAAGAATCTCCTGCAAAGCATTTCGGAAAGAAAGTTCTGGATCTGAATATACCCCGCCATCCAACTCCTGGTATTCTTTATCGTAGATGGTATAATCATAACCATCCGATACCGTCTGGACAAAAAGATATTTTTCCTCATTAGCTATCCAGTAGACAACTTCCCTGTCATAACCTTCCAGATATAATTCTGCTCTTTCTAATGCTTTATTTGTTTCGGGGTTTACCCATTTCCCACTTAAAGAATTAAATGTAATATCCTCCAATTCCTCAATTCCGTTTTTGCAGGAGATCAATGTCATTCTTGACGGTGGCTGCTCTGTGCTTTCCATGCCGATCTGTTTATCCAGATGGTTCGGGAGCTGATGATATGCACTGATTGCTTCGTCTATATCATCAAAATATTGATAACTTCGTTCAGCTTTCACTCCATAGGCATCATTTACAACATAATACTGTGCAATAAAAGGCTGCTCTTTTTCTGATGCAATTTCTAATTCTGCTATCCTTTCTCTTGCCAGATCAATAAATCCGTCTAATACCGCAGGATGGCTTTCCACCACATAATCCAGATTGGCATCCACTCCCCGGTTCACATTTTCCGGAATGGGAATGTTCTTTGCCCATTCCTTATTTACTTGGGAGAACCGACCATCCCATGACTTCTCCTGCAAGGTACAGGCAAGAACAAAAGAAAGCCTTTCTGAACCATATTCTTCAAGAACCGGATTCACTGCATCATGGTTCAGGTGCATCCCATCAAAATTATTACTGATTGCCTCCTGAATAGCATTTTTACAGTCAATGTTCAGCTTACGGGAATCAAGGTATGCATCTGCTTCTCCATGTTCCATCGCATAGGTAAGATTATGTTGATACACTGGAAGAAAAGATTTCATCTCTTCATTCATTTCTTGCCTTTCCGGTCTCCATTCAATTCCCTTGCCAGCCAGAAACTCCCGGATTGCTTCCATTGCCCCCTGGTCAAATCCATGCTCCAGTTCCTGTGCCACCAACTCTCCATCTGAATTTAAAATGACAGCAGCAACGGAATCGCCAAATTCATTGTGACGCATCAGATAGAAAATTTCATTTTCTATTTCCATTTTGTCTACTGTGTGCCAGAGACCCTCATGCTGCTCAATCTCTACTCCCGTAGTATCAAGAGTAATGAGCGAATCTTCCCTTTTACGGTTCATCTCTGCCTCATGCATTCGCTGACGGACAAAATCCGGTAATTCACGGAATCCAAAGCTGTCCACATAGTATGCTTTTGTCTGGTTGTCTTTCTGGAGAATAACTACATCGCTGACAGAAAGGGAGTGTCCATAATATCCCTCCGGATGGTAAAGGTTAAACTTTTCATACAGGCTATCCAATGTGTCTGTCTCAGTGAGTTTCCCGCCATAAATAAAGGCGTAATCGCCACCATCGACCTCCATTCCATGTGAATTAACAAAATCCATACCCATAAACAGATACTCCCTGCCTTTTGTACTATCCTGAATCTGATAAATTCCATAGTATTCCTTGTCTCCCGAAAGAAGAATATCTTCATTTTCTCTAATGACAGCACTTTCCATGATCTCCAAATCTGTTTCTCTGTCTCTTTCCTGCATTTCATTCCGGTATTCCCGAATGGTCTGCATACCTCCAGAAAAATCAAGTCCAACACCCAAACGTAAAGAACCCTGTCCCGGTATTTCCATTGGATATGCTGTTAAAATTGTTCCTGCATGATTGACACCAACAGATTCTTTCACATAGAGCGGATAGCCCGGATCATAGCTTGCTCCCTGAAGCTCATAACGGTAAATCCCTTCCGGTAATGATGAAATGTCCACCCTTCCATTGGAAAAGAGTGCCGGTACATCAAAGAAATCCACTCCTTGGTATTTTTCTGCATCCTGCAGGTTTTCCAGTCCCTTTTCTCTTTCCTGCTGACGGTATCTATCCCATGTTTCTTTCTCAATGCCATAGAACTCATCCACAGTATCAAAATCTGCTTCATCATCCACGACTGCCTCAGTATCATCTGAATACAGATGGAATACTTCGCATCCATCCCGGAATAACTCCAAAGCCCTGTCTTTCGTCAATGGAAGCATAAGATTACTGGTATAACCAAACTCATACATTTCAGAAATGCCTACCATGCTGTCCGGAAGGGCATTTATCTCTTTCTGGGCAACACGCATGACATCATTCACTGCACGTAAATCCGGTGCTTCTATTGCTTCATGCATTTCAGAAATCAGTATCTTCGTGTCTTCCATGTTATTCAATTTAAAAGCATGATTCATTATCAATTTTCTTTCTTCCTCATTAAACAACATGGTCTCGCCATATTCTTCCCTTTTAATCAGCATCTCTGCCTGCTTTATTGCTGATAATTGCGAAGCTACCGTAACCCCGGTATCATAATCATATTCCAGATCATAAAAGTCTACCGGATACTCTGCTTCATACCCAATGGAATCATACCATGGGATAAGAACTGCATCTTTTTCCGAAAGGAAAGTCTCAATACCTGTTTTGTCCTGTTCGGGAATCTGATGATACTCCTCCAGTGCCTCCAATAACTGCTCTGCAGTCAAATTTGTGACAACATGATAACTGTACTCACTTCCCATCGACCCGGATATTTTTAAGATCAAATCATCTTGTTCCAGATGACTCTTTTCCTGACTAAGCTCTTTTTTCAATGAACGAAGCTGTTCTGTCATATCTTCGATAAAATCTCCCGCTGTCTTCCGGATAATATCCATAGATGCACGAAGTTCTTTCATTTCCTTTCCACTGCTCCAACCAGCAATATACGGGAAAGAATATTCTGATGAATCAAGACCAAAATGCTGGCACACCGTATAAGCGACACTCTCCGCTTCTACCTCTTTTGTCAGCCGGTCCTTTTCGATCCCCTGCTCCTGCATCAGTTCCCGGTCATGCAGCATCGCATGGGTGACTTCGTGGATTGCTGTTTTCATCGTCTGGCTTTCACTCATGCCATCCTTAATCACAATCTCTTTATCTACATTGTGATAATACCCATGTGATTCCCCTTCGATCTCTGCAAAACGGATGGGAACAGGGGAAACATTACGGATTGCTTCCATAAAAATATCAAAATCCGGAACACTCTCCGTCAGATCTTCTCCTCCCAAATCCGGTAAAGGTTCTCCGTCTGTCTGCGATATATCAAATACTGTAGCCACTTTAAATCTCGGAATAATATGCTCGATAATCTCCGTTTCAGGCTGTCCGTTCTCTTTCAGTATTGGCTCATTGGTCTCCGGATCAATCTTCTCCACCTCTTCTTTTTCTTTAATCGGTGCAGGAGAGATAATCTGAATCCCCTTCTCCCCACGCAAGACATGACGGTTGAATTTCTTCTGCCATGCCTGATACCCGGCAACCAATGTGGCATCCGGTTTCTGTAATGCAATCAGGAGAGTATTATTAAAACTGTAATTATGGAACTTTGCCATCGTCTTTAAATACTCCGTATAACGTTCAGACGTAAACAGTTCCTGCACTCCCTGTTCCAGCCGTTCGGTAATCTCCTTCAGCT
Organism: Blautia sp. HCP3S3_D9; assembly: GCF_052063845.1. Lineage (NCBI taxonomy): Bacteria > Bacillati > Bacillota > Clostridia > Lachnospirales > Lachnospiraceae > Blautia > Blautia sp. HCP3S3_D9. The sequence continues at coordinate 78,333 of NZ_JBQHWS010000003.1, read as the reverse complement.
GTTCTTCACGTTTATTTGCCATCATCTTTTCCTCCTTTTTTGAAAATATCCCGTCACATATACAGCCTGTGACGGGATAAATGTTGGTTTATAATTCCTGTTCTTTTGATTTTGCTTTCGTTTTTTTATGCTCCCTTTGTGACACTTCCGCCTGTTTTTCCCTTAATTTCATAAGGGCAGATGGTTTTTTCCTTTCGTCAGAAAGTCTGGACGCATCGGAAACTCTGCCCGCCAGATTGGAATAAGCTCTTGGTGCATCTGCAACCGCTGTTTCATCATCCATTCCCAGGGTTTCCGATGTCCCTTTTTCATCCATATTCAGCAAGGCATTTAATTCTGAAAGACGTTCCAGCTTCACAGCCAGTTCCTCTTCCTGTGCAAAAGGACGGGTTACTTCCTCTTTTGCTGTGGCAAGCTGTTCCTGTAATGTTTCCAGTTTCAACTGTGCCTCAGCAAGCTTCTTTTCAATACTTCCCAATGCATTCTGGATTCTGAGGATATTACCGGAAGCATCCTTTCCCATTTCAATGGTATGGCTGCACTGTCCTTTGATTGTCAGTTTGTACTGCTGATAGAAGGTATCATAACTTGAAACAAGGGAAAATCCCTGATATTCGCCAACCACACCCTCTGTATTGACCGCTTTTAGCCCTGCACAGGCAGCAATCAATGCAGTTCCGGCTTCTTTCCTGTCAGTGAAAGTCTTGCCACTGATCACCATGGAAAAATCTTCTTTGTCCTTTTCCAGAATAGGCTTTGCAGCCGCCATATCAGCTGTCAGACCGGCGATACGTTCTTTTGTAGATACGATCTGCATTGGATATGTCTTTGCAATATCTGTCTCCAGACGATAGATCTGACTGGTATGGTTTGCCTTCATCAGCTTTAACTTGCTGACCTGTATATCCAGATCCATCTTTTCCTTGATGTAAGGGTTTCCGGTAGCCAGTGCTTTAATCTCCGCATAAGAAAGTGCCGCATCATCTACATCTTCACAGGCTCGTACCGGGGATTTACTGGTCATGATCTGTGAAATGAATTTCTGCTTATTCTCTAAAATCTGCCACATGTACGAATCGAATGTATTTTCTGTCACATAACGAAAAATCTTTACCTTCGGATTCTGGTTCCCTTGCCTTAGAATACGTCCTTCCTGCTGTTCCAGATCAGACGGTTTCCATGGGCAGTCCAGATGGTGGAGGGCAATGAGCCTGTCCTGGATATTGGTACCGGCACCCAGCTTCGGTGTGGAACCCAAGAGAATACGCACTTCACCAGCTCTGACCTTTGCAAATAATTCTGCTTTTTTTGCTTCGGTTGATGCTTCATGAATAAATTTAATCTCTTCCCGTGGAATCCCTTTCTCCACTAATTTCTCCCTTACATCATCATAGACATTGAAGGAACCGTCGTTTTTTGGTGTCGATAAATCACAGAAAATGAGCTGCGTAGATTTCTGGTCGGATGTTTCCTGCCATATCTCAAACGCATTTGTTACACACCGGTTCACCTTGCTGTCATCATCATCCGGAAGCATATCATTCAAAAGCCTCTGGTCTAACGCACACTTTCTTCCGTCGTTGGTGATTTTGAGCATATTGTCTACTGTGGCATCTACACCCCCGTTCCGGACGATTTCTGCCCTTTCTGCAAAACCGCTCACCATCTCCTGCTGAATCTCACTCGGCTTTAATACTTCATTGATATATTCTGCTTCCGGTACAGGAAGGTTAAGCATATCTGTGGTCTGCACATCTGCTGTTTCCTTAAACAACGAAATAAGCTCCGGAAGATTATAAAAACGGGCAAACCGTGTTTTAGCACGATAGCCCGTCCCTTCTGGTGACAGTTCAATCGCTGTGACAGTTTCACCGAAAGAAGCTGCCCAGGCATCAAAATGTCCAAGTCCCATTTTTTGAAGTGTCCCATACTGCAGATAACGCATGATGGTATATAACTCCGTCATACTATTCGATATTGGTGTGCCGGTTGCAAACGTAACACCTTTACCTCCGGTAATCTCATCCAGATACTGGCATTTCATAAACATATCACTGCTCTTTTGTGCATCCGTCTGGGAAATACCCGCAACGTTTCTCATCTTTGTATACAGAAAAAGATTTTTGTAATAATGAGATTCATCTACAAACAGCCGGTCAACACCCAGCTGCTCAAAGGTCACTACATCATCCTTTCTCGTCTGGTCGTTTAATTTTTCGAGTTTGACTAACAGTGTTTTTTTCGTTTTTTCCATCTGTTTGACCGTAAAATGGGTGCCATCCTCATTAGCTGCATCCTCGATTGCAAATGTAATGTCTTCTATCTGGCGGTTGATTGTCTGGATCTGACGTTCTTTTGAAAGAGGAATCCTTTCAAACTGGCTGTGCCCTATGATGATGGCATCATACTCCCCGGTCGCGATTCTGGAACAGAACTTTTTCCGGTTGGCAGGTTCAAAATCTTTTTTTGTTGCAACAAGGACATTCGCTCCCGGATAAAGGCGTAAGAAATCATTTCCCCACTGCTCCGTCAGGTGGTTTGGCACGACATACAGACACTTCTGTGCTAAACCCAAACGTTTACTCTCCATACCGGCAGCGATCATCTCAAAAGTCTTTCCAGCTCCTACACAATGGGCAAGCAAGGTATTATCCCCATACAAAATATGGGCAATGGCATTTTTCTGGTGGGGCATCAGGGTGATCTCTGGTGTCATTCCCACAAACTGGATATGGTTTCCATCATATTCCCTTGGACGGATACTGTTGAACAATTCATTGTATGTCCTGCAGATGTCCTCCCTTCGTTCCATATCCTTAAAAATCCATTCTTTGTACGCATCCTTGATCATTTCCTGTTTCTGCTGTGCCAGCATCGTTTCTTTTTTATTCAGGACACGTTTTTCTTTCCCATCCTCTTCGACAGTATCATAGATTTTGGTATCCTTTAAATTTAGGGCATCTTCCAGAAGGCGGTAGGCATTTGCCCTTCCCGTACCATATGTAGAAGTAATAAGGGGATTTCCAAAATCCTGTGTCTTACCGGAAATATTCCATTGCCCGTTGATCTCCACATAAGTTACATTAATTGTCTTACCAAGGCGGTATCCCGGTGTATGAAAGATCTCACCCATAAACTGGTTGATGTACTCCGGCTTTATCCACGTTGCTCCCAGACGCACTTCAATCTCTGACGCATCCAGATCTTTTGGCTGTACCCGTTTTAATGCTTCGACATTGATTGCATAGGACTGGTCATTTGCTGCGGATGCCTCTGCCATTTGAAGCTTTTCACGCACATTCCCGGAAAGGTATTCATCTGCTGTTTCCCATACTCCATTCAGCGGATTTTTAAAAATGACTCCTGCCAGTTCTTCGGTAACTTTATCCTCCGTACTGTCCATGAGCTGTGCCATAAACGTAAGGTCAACCCTTGCCTTCTCCCCGATACAGACAGCAAGGGCTTCACTAGCTGTATCAACGGATGTGACCGGCTCTGCTTTTTTAATCGTTCTTTTTGTAAAGATGTCTGCTTTCCGTTCCAGATTTCCCTTATCATCCAGAATCTCAAGGGAAGATAACAGGCAATAACTGCTGTCCTGATTAAATGCCCTGCGGTTTGCATTGCTGCTGATCAGACCATACTGTGCGGTAAAGCTGTCATATACCTTGTTCAGTCTTCCCTGTACAGTACGGATTTCTTCCATACTTCCGTCATTCAACTGCAGGTTGATCAATTCCTGTGTGACATTCCGGATCTCTATCATGCCAAGTACACGTTCCGCTGTGACCTTTGGAAGCTCCACCAGATTCATTCTGGAATTTTCCCGGTAATACACTTTCCCTTCCACGTTTGTAAAACTAAAGTTCTTTACTGCCGGGTCAGCGGGAATTGACTGTATCACGTCCTCCAATTCCGAATCTTCAAGCTCCCATTCTTCAATGGTTCCGTGGATATGGCTCACAGCTTCTTTTAACTGGTCTGCCAGATTCACACCGGGAATTGCCTTTACTGTCACTTCCTGCTTTCCATACTGAGTACTTTCCGTTGTAAATTCTCCCAGCACCATCTCCGGATGTTTTGCGAAATAAGAATTGACCGTATAGCCTTCCGGTGTAGTTCCAAGTTCCACCCAATCCGGCTTTTCCAGTGAAATCCGGTCACGTTTCTGGAAAAACAGAATATCAGCAACCACCCCTGTATTTGCATTCCGTAAAAACGCATTGTTTGGAAGCCTTATCGCCCCAAGCAGGTCAGCCCGGTTTGCAAGATATTCCCTCACCGCAGGGTTTTGTTTATCCATCGTCCCACTGGAAGTCACTACTGCAACCACACCGCCCGGCCGTACAAGGTCAATGGATTTTGCGAGGAAATAATCATGGATCATAAAATTGTGGCGGTCATATTTCCGGTCAGTTACTTTATATGCCCCAAAAGGGACATTTCCAATCACGCAGTCAAAGAAACTCTCCGGATAATCCATTGTTTCAAATCCCTGCACCGCAATCTCGTTTTTCTGATAGAGCTGTTTCGCAATCCTTCCTGAAATGCTGTCCAACTCCACACCATACATTTTGGAAGCTGCCATACTATCCGGTATAAGTCCCATAAAATTTCCCACTCCACAGGACGGTTCCAGAATATTACCCTGCTTTAATCCCATATTCTCAAGGGCTTCATACATCGCATTGATTACGGTTGGTGAAGTATAAAACGCATTCAGGGTAGAAGACCTTGCAGCATCGTATTCTTCCGGCGTAAGAGTGTCATACAGTTCCTTGTATTCAGATGCCCAATCTGCATTATTTTTATCAAAAGCATTGGGAATACCACCCCAGCCCACATACCGTGATAAAATCTCCTGTTCCTGTGGTGTCGCAAGCCGGTGTTCTTCCTCCAGTTGTTTCAAAAGATGGATTGCATCCATATTTGCCCTGAATTTTGCTTTTGGTCCGCCTGCTCCAAGGTCAGTATCTGTAATACGGAAATTGACCCTCTCCCCTTCTTCCTGATGGATTTCAGTATCATTGGTTACCGGTGTATCTTCCTGTGGTTCTTCCGGAACCTCTTCCATTCCTTCTGAAAAATCTTCTAAAGGCAGATTCCGTTCCCTTCTCTGTACATTGATTTCCTCCGGTGTCATAACTGTTGCTGTCAGTTCATCTATTTCCCGCTGAAACCAATGTTTTTCATTGGCAGACATACGCTCCATGACATCTGAAATAAGCTGCATCTGTTCCGGGCTGAATGATGGATTCAACATCGGCTCAAGAGCCAGCTCTTTCTCTGCCGCAGTACGGATCACATCCAACTGATCAGCAGAGAAATCATCTCTGGTGACTCCTGTCATATCCATTGCTTCGGTAATTGCCCTTCCGGTTTCACTGGACAGCACATAATCCTCATAGATAAATCCATCCTCCCAGAGTTCTTTCGCCTCCTCAAATCTCCTCTGTTCTTCTTCCCCTTCCTGTTCCTGCTGTTTCAAATTCGGGGCATCCTTTTCCTGAACATTTTCATTTACACCAGGCTCAGAAACCTCAAATGTCTGTTCATTGGAATTAGAAAAAGCGGAAGTATCAAGAAAATCAAACAGGGATAACTGTCTTGTTTCTTTTACTTCCGCTTCTTTGTTTCTTGGTGGGAATAACGTATAGGTTCCTTCTGCATATCCATGGAGTTCCATAAGGAGCTGAGTTTTTTTCTCATAATCCTCAAAGTCCAAAGGTAGTTCCGACAAAGCTACATCCATTTTCCCCAGCAATTCTTCGGTTTTTTGTTCATCTTCCAACATAGGTACAATGTCTTTTCTTGACTCTTCCCAAAAGAAGTCCTCTTTAAATGGTCTTTCAATGTCTTTTGGAAGACGGACATAAAAGCTGATGACCTTGGATGCCATTTTTTCTCTTTCATAGGATGGCATTCTGGAATAATCCTTTGCTTTCAGGAAACTGTCATTATCAATCAGATACTGCACCCTTTTTGATACTGCAGGCCATTTCAAAAGCACCTCAGCATCCGGTTTTCCATAGCTTCCACGGGATAATTTCAAGCCTTTGGCACTGTAATCTGCATTGGAACGATCTGCCCCAGACAGTGCATGGCTCTGACCTCCTGTTCCATAGTGTTCTTTGAGAAAATCCGCTTTTTCTTTATCTGACTTGTCCTGGATAAAATAGGCATAAATGGTAAGCCTTCCATCAGAATAAGAACCTCCTCTTGCAAGGTAAGCATCTATTTCATCCTGTGTAATAAAAATCTCCTGTTCCTTCCACTGGAAACCTTCCCTTGCCTGATAGGGAATGGCTTCTTTTGCAAACTTTTGGAACCGTGCCAGAACTTTATCAGGACGATACATATGAAACCGCATAACGGAAGGGTCTGTTTCATATGCTTCCGCAAGTCCTTCCAGTCGCTCATTCAGTTCATCCAGATATTCCGGTTGCGTAATCAGTTTTTCGATCTTATCTGTCTTTTCCGGATAAACATAGCCAAAATCATTTTCTTCTCCAAAGACGATCTCTGCCACACCTTCCGCCATATCCCCATGCATATAAGCAAGTACCTGGGCATGTTCTTTTACTGCATTATCCCTTGCTGCATCCAGAACACTCTGCGGGGCATATTCTCCCTGATCCAAAAGCTGTTTCACTCTCGTGCTAATATCTTCCCAAGATAAAAAGGCTTTATCCAGTATCTGGTCATGTACTGTGTGTCCTACTGCTATCTGCATTCCCAGTTCATCAAACCAGACGGAATACTCTGTTCCATCAATCTTAAAGCCTTTCCCACCAGTGCCATACTCATTTTTCAAAAATTCCACGTAGTCTTCCAGCTCCTGTTCAATCATATAATTATAAATGATACGGAGCTGGCTTCTGTCTCTGTTGCTTCCGGTACGGAGCACTTCATCCACCACATCTGCAGGAATCGGTATCTCTCCTGCATAAAGTGCTGCAGCTCTCTCTTCTATGGAACGAATCTGCCCTTCAACAGACGGTAATTCGGGCAAAGATAAAGCAGAGGCTATATTCTCCTCTGCTTCGCTCAAATCCGGTTCTTCCTCTGTTAGCTGTATACCAATTCCTTCAGCACGCTTTCTTCTGCCATCGCTGTCAGATTGTTCATGTGTGCTGTCCATGCCATCTGGTCTGTCCTCTTGTCCGGAGCCGGGTATTTCTCCAGTAACCCTGTCATCAGAATCTCCATTCTCTCCTCTGCTGCTTTCTCGATCTCCAGCAGATGGCTGTTCAGTTTCCCCGTCAGCATCATGCTCTGATACCAGTTCTTCTTGTTCTCCTTCAGATATGTCCTCCGAAGCATCCCGTATTTCCCGATTGTCATCGGTTCTTCCTGTATGGTCAGGTTCGGGAACAGGTAATCCCCTTTTCGATGATATGTCAGTTCCATGTTCCGTTCCTCCTTCATTCTTTTCGCTTTCACGAATTAACGTGTTAAATTTATTATAAGGCATCCCTATGTCATTTGCAACCGTTTTCTGAATCTCTTCCATAGAAAACCTGCGGATTGTCCGCCCAATGTCCCGAAGCACCGGCTCAACGATCTGGCTGGTGGCATTCCCTAAAAACGTAAGAACAGACAAGGAATTAAAATCCGTGATACCGAAAAAATCCTCTTCCTCCAGATATTCCATAGGATCAAGTCCGCACCGTCTTGACAGGGTATAGAAAGCACTGTTCATCAGGAGATTGCGGAACTCTACACGGATGGTATCCTCATCCAGTCCTTCCAGAAAAGAATTTTCCAGTTCATACTCCAGCCCCTCTATAGCTTCTTCCAGATTTTCATCCGCCATATCAGCTGAGATCGACAGCAAAGCATTCTGAATGTCTGCACTGTCATCCCCCTCCAGACCATAAGTGTCGGTCAGATGGTCAAGAAGCGGCACTCTGTGCTGATCCTGTATCTGCCAAAGATAGGGTGTCCTGCCGCCACGCACCGGATGGGTGTCCGAAATATCAAATACATACCGTAGCCTTCTTCTCGGTCCGCTATCGTCTATTAGAGCGATTCCCTTTGCGCCACGGTTAACCCATCGGTTCATCTTCTCGTTCCATAATTCCAATTCAGCACAGGCTACGGCATCCGGGCGCTGTGCATGGATCAAGAGTGTATCAGAAAAAGAATACCGATATAACTTCGATGCTGTATCCAGATACTTCATCCAGTCCTGCGGAGAACGGCTGATTTCCTTTGCCTCATACTCAGCAAGACCAAGTATGTCATGTATTTTCGCCATAATAAAACCTCCCTGCTTTTATTTCCGGTTTCCTCTGCCGTACTTTCCTTTTGCTCTGCTTCCCTTATCTGGTGGGAACTCCAGCTTAAAGCTGATACGTCCGTCCACAATCTCCATCAAAAGGTCTGCTGTAAAGGTTTTCCCTGTTTTCTGCGAATAAAAATCTGTCACATGGGTACGCCCATCCTGTAGCAAATCCTCTGCCATCGGCTTATCTATCTCTTTCCGCATTCCAGAAAGATAGCGGTTCTCTTTCCATAGGGTAAAGGAACACTCCTGATTTCCACAGTAAAAATTCTTTTTCCCCTCATAGACCATACTTCCACAAACCGGGCAGATACCAATACTTTCTCTCGGATGAAAGCGGCTTCTCTCTTCTCCTGATATGGCATCGCATTCGGACAGCATCTGTTGTATCAGTTCTACAATTCCCTGCATAAATGCATGGCTGTCAAGCTCTCCTTTCTCTATCAGAAGCAGTTTATTTTCCCATTCCGCAGTCATAGCTGCAGATTTTAAATACTCCGGTAATACCCCTACCAGGTCAACACCATCCACAGTTGGCAGGATCTGTTTTCCTTTTCGGGCAGCGTATCCGGAAGATACCAGTTTCTCAATAATACTTGCCCTTGTTGCAGGCGTTCCCAGTCCTTTTTTCTCCGTATCCGCATCAAATTCTTTGTTTCCGGCTGTCTCCATGGCAGACAGAAGCGTATCCTCACTATAAGGCTTTGGAGGTGATGTGAAGTGCCGGCTCTTTTTTGCCCTGACAGGTGTAATCTCCATTCCCTCCGTCAGCCCTTTGGGTATGACAATTCCTTCTGTATTTTCCTCTTTTTCCGGTTCAGCAGACTTTTGAATGGATTTTTGGAAAGCACTGGCACATTTCTTGAAACCATGCTGGATGGTCACTTTTCCTTTCGCAGAAAATTTCTGACCTTCACATTCCACCGTAACTTCCGTTTCCTCATAAATGCAGTCCGGTGACACTGCCTGTGCCAGACGCTGGCCAATCAGGCGAAAAATATTCTGCTGCTTTACGGAAAGATTTCCAAATCCCTGTTTTATAATCTCCTTTGTCGGAAGAAGTGCATGGTGGTCAGAAACCCGGTCATTGTCAATGATTCTTTCTACATCCCTTCCTATCGAATCCTCATCCAAAAAAGGCAGCATCTCCGGCAGTTCATCCAAAAGCTCCCATACAGTCTGTTCCATGTCCGATGTGATATACTGGCTGTCAGTTCTCGGATAGGTCACCAGCTTATCTTCATACAATTCCTGCAGTTCATTTAAAGTCTCCTGTGCCGTATATCCGAAAAATCGGTTTGCTTCCCTCTGCAGAGTGGTTAAATCATACAACTTCGGTGGAGATTCCTTCTTCCTTTTCTTTTCCACCTTTGTCACTATCGCTGTTTTCCCTTGACATTTTTCTGCCAGTGCGTCAGCTTCTGCTTCCGAAGCAATACTCCCCGATACCACTAAAAGCCCATTGCCTTCCAGTGTCACCTTATAAAAGGCTTCTTTGACAAATTCGTCAATCTTTTTCTGACGCTCTACCAGCATGGCAAGTGTTGGTGTCTGCACACGCCCCACCACCAGACGCTTATAATATTTCGTGGTAAAGGCTCTGGTAGCATTCATCCCGATCAGCCAATCCGCTTTTGCCCTGCAGACCGCAGCTTTACAAAGATTTTCATATGCCCTTCCATTCTCTAAATGTTCAAAACCTTCCTGTATAGCACTATCCTCCATAGAACTGATCCATAAACGTTTTACTGGGAGCTTACTGCCAGACAAATCATATACCCGCTTAAAAATCAGCTCTCCTTCACGCCCGGCATCACACCCATTGACTATATACTCCACATCACTGCGGTTCAGGAGCATTTTCAGCACGTTAAACTGGTCTCTTTTTCCCTTTGCAACCGCAAGTTGCCACTGTTCCGGCAGGATGGGAAGGTCTGAAAATTCCCACTTCTCATATTTTTCATCATAAGCCTCTGGTGGAACATATTCTGCCAAATGCCCAAGGCACCAGCTTACGATCCATCCGTTTCCTTCCAAATACCCGTTCTTCCTCTTCCTTGCACCCAAAACCTTTGCCAGTGCTTGTGCCACACTGGGTTTTTCTCCTAATACTAAATACATCCTGTTCTCCTTTCTTCCTGATATGGAAAAAGACAGCCGGAATGTACCGACTGCCTTTTCCTGTTAATCTGTCTCCTCCAGCCATTTCACAGGCTTTATTCCTCTTCATCCTTGTCTGAATCTGATTCCTGATCCTCATTGATGTACGCACCGCCATCATAAAATTCCAGATCTTCTCCTTCCGCTTCTTCTTCCTCTTTCTTCGGTTTTACAACTTTGAAGTAATAGCCTGCGCCAATACCTCCGGCAAGTAAAAGGAAAACTGCGAGAAGAACACTTGTGTTCATACCACTGTTTTCTTTCTGCGGCTCTGTCTCCGTCTCTGGTTCTGTCTGTGCAGGTACCGTTTCTGTCTCAGGAATGACTACCTGCGGTGTCTCTGTCTCCGCTTCTGTTTCTGTCTCTCCAATGAACTCTGCCAGATCATTCTCATCAATCATGGACAGCATATATACATTTTCTGTATTGCTGGAACGGTCTAATACAAGAAAAAATGTATTTCCATTCTTTGTCTGGATAGTCAGAAACTGCTTCGTATCATCGTCCGTTTTATCATCTACAAGCTGCCCGTTTCCCGGCACAGAAAACGGCGTTGCTTCCGTCTGGGGCTGCATCTCCTCGACCACGGGTGCTTCTGTCTCTGGTACTGCCTCTGTCTGGGCAGATTCGTCCACATAGGCAAATGCTGTCATAGTTCCGGTAGATAAAATCCCAACTGTCACCATAAACAGCGCAAGCCACTTTTTAATTTTCTTCATCGTTCCTATCCTCACTTTCCGGTGCCCTGTCATACGGCACCTCTATATGTCCTGCCATATCCGGCAGTTCTTCTTCCCTGTTGATTTCTGCCGCAGTGCCGGGAGTATCCTCCCCGGCATACTGGAAGGACACGCTTCCATTCTGGATTCCGCTTAAAATATCCAGCATCCTGCGGCTGTCGAGCTTCATGGAACGAATGGATTTAATAATTTCCTGATTCTCCAACTGTTCCCGAAGCAAATTCAATTCTTTTAAATGCTCCTGCCATACGGCAATCTTTTCCTCGGTTTTCTGGATTTCATCCAGAACCCTGCTTAACTTCCTGCTCAATATTCCTGCCTCCATTTCTAATGAATCCTTCCAAATGCCATGAAATGCTGTTGCCAGTACGAAGAAGAAATACTTGTATACTGGATCGGATTTCCGCAATGAATCATCATATTGTTACCCACGTAAATTCCCACATGGCTGGCTCCCGGCGTATTATAGGTGCCCTGGAAGAAAATCAGGTCTCCCGGTTTCGCCTCTGACGGTGAAACATAGGAACAGCATCCCCGCAGACCGTCTGCAGTCTGTCTGCCCACGTTCCATCCATTTCCACAGTTATTGATCACCCAGCTCACAAAACCGGAACAGTCAAAACTGGTAGAAGGTGACGAACCGCCCCATACATACGGATACCCAAGATATTTCTCCGCTTCCCGGATCATATTGGCAAATTTCCGGTCTGACAATGCTTCTGCAGGAATGTCATAACCAAATCCACCGCCTCCATAAGAAGGCACATTGTCAAACAGGTAATCCCTGTTTCCAAGGGTAATGTTATAAATGTCGTACCGCTTTTCTTCATTTTCATCCATGCGACTCCGAAGCACTGCATCCAGATTGTGGTTCGTAAGTGACACATCAAGACGATTGACCTCATGGGTACTGGTCACTTCAACTTCTTGGCTTCCATTGCTGTCTGCTATGTATGCTTCCCATGTCTGGTGACCATGTGCGGACGCAGAAGCATGGTCTCCATAATAAACATCAAACTGCACACCGTACCGTGCAAAGTTCCCTGTGTCCTCCACTACATACTCCACACCGTTCATGATGATTTTCGTGCCCATCGGAACAAAAGGATTCGCAGCATCCACAGCGATGGTATGGTTTGCTGTCGGATACACACCGCTGGCCGTCGGACCTCCAGACCACACTCCACAACAGATGGCGCAGTTACAATATCCGCTGGTCACTACCTGCCCCAGAGATTCCCCTACCCGCACAGTCCTTGTTTCCGTTACGGTTTCCCTTGTACTCTCGGTGGAGATTCCATATTGCTGGCGAAAGATTTCTTCGACTTCATCCTTTACCTGTTCATAAGTAAACTCTCCATATTTTGCTGTAAAATAGGAGATCAGATGATAAGGATTATGGGATATTTCATCCACCTGATAACGGTACTCATCATATCCTGGATGTCTGGATTCCATGCTGTTGATCTGGGCATTGAGTGCATTTTCCAGAGTCTTGTAGGCATTTTCCACTGCATAAATGTCCTCATCCGTACTGGGATAGGTTGTCCCGACCACTGTAGTTGTACCTCCCTGTAGAAATGCAGAACAGCTTGAAAGGCTGGTAGCCGCCAACACAAACAGCAGGATTACTACTGTAGCCGTACCAAGAAGGCTCCGGTTCCGGCGGATGACCGCTTCCACCGCTTTTTTTGTTTTTACAAGGAAAGTCTGCGACGTCTGGATAGAAATCTGTGTTGCCTGCTCTCCCTCTTTTGCCGCCTGATATGCTTTTTTGTATCTCTGCTTCTGCCAGAAACGACGGATTGCACGTTTTTTCTCCTGTTCGATCTGAGCAGCTTGCTTTCCTGTGCTTTTCCCTGCCTCCTGTACAGTTTCATATTGCAGCCTGCTTTTTTGAGCCGCTTCTATGGAATCCTCCTGAAGACGTAAACCTTTTCTGTGAAGCCCACGGTTTGTCCTGTGTAAGGTATACCGTAGGGCATTTTCTGCCATCAGTTCCGCTTTGTGGGAGCCTTCCACCGCAGCATTGTCCTGTTCTGCTTCATGCCCTTTTCCATGCAAGTATACCGAGGCAGTACCAGCCGCCATGGATACAGCTTTTTTAGCCATGCCCGCTCCGGCTCCACGCACCATACCTCCTTCTTCATCACCGAAAGAAAGTCTTGATACTTTTTTCTGCTGTTCTTTCCGAAGCTGTTCCCGCCTCGTCTTTTGCTTTATTTCCTCACGGAATCCGTCCAGTGACTGTTCTGCCGCCTGCTGGTTCTCGCGGTATCTGCCACTTTCCTTCCTGCTGTCAGCTTCTTTGCCCTGCACTGCAGCCTGATTTTCCTTTTCTTTCCGTGCGAAAGTCTGCACCTGCTGTTTCTTTCGGTTATGGCTGATTTCTGCGGCAGCCTGTGCATACTGACTTCCCGACGGGTGTCCCCGGATTCCTTCCATCCGTGCGGAATGATCGGAAATTCCTCTCGGTGCTTCTGTTTCCTTATCATCTTCACCTGCGGACTGTTCCTGCATCCGGTTATCTTGATCTGTTTTTTTCAAATCCGAAACATACAACCTTCTCCTTGTCTGGGCTTCTGGCTCTTCTTTACGATGATTCCGGGAACTTTGAAAATCAATAGAATCAACTGCCTGTCCTGGCAGTGTCAGGCTTTCCCGCTCCCTCTGGCTGACCATGACAGATTCACGGCTTTGCAGATTTTCTTCCATAAGCCCTTCCCGGCTCATTTTCTTTACGGTTTTATCCCGTGCCCGGTATTCATGTTCTTGCATTGTCACCAACTCCTTTGATGCCCTGCATTACACCATCGGCTGTGCATACACTTCCCACTTTGCCAATGTTTCATCTGCCATCTCTCTGACTGTTTCCGAAAAGCAGTCGAATCCTGTCGGGAGCTTGCCGCCCTGCAGTTTTGCAATACGAAGGAAATCACACTGCAGATCTATGAGTGCTGCCAGATACAGCATATCGTCCATCAGATAACCGAACACTTCCTCGCCGTTTCCATCCTTTCCCATATCCAGAAGTATCTTTAATTCCTCCGGAAGATCTTTTTCATCAATATTTACAGTACAAATCTTCATGACAAATTCATCCTTTCTATGCTTTGATTTTTTTTGCTACCACTACCATCCGTCCATTTTTCTGTGAATACTCGCAGGTGGATAAAGTCAGGAGCTTATCCCCATAAACCGCTGTGATTCCGGTATCATAAATTGACCGTTTCCTTACAGCATCCACAAAGGACTGATACTCTTTCTCATTCTCTGCCTCCGCAAAAGCGTAATAAGCAAAATCTTTTCCCGTGTAAACGGGTGTACAAAATGCCGCCATGACCTGGTACGTCTCTTCCCCATGCAAGGTGTTATAAATGATCAGCGGATGTTCCTCATAAAAGTCTTGTTCTTTGTATCCTTCCAGTGCAGCAAACATCTTTCCGCTGTTCATGTGGTGTCCATAGATAATCAGGTTATCGCAGTTATCTGGATTGCAGGCTTCCGAGATAAAAAGACAGCCATTGGCGTTGTACTCTCCGTTAAAATCCCGTTTTAGATAATAATTTTCTTCCTCCGGGTGATACATGACCGGATAATCAATCATTGTTCCTTCAATGGTCAGCCATCCAATACAGTCCGGATTATCTTCGTGCAGTGCAAGAAGCCCTGCATCTACAACAGGAAAAGCAGAGCCACCACCGGGGATCTTCTTATTCTCCGGCAGCCGCCCTGCTTCATCACTTTCCTCTTCATAGATTTCTCTTAACTGCTCCTGCAGTGCATCATCCTTCTTTTCCTGTAATAACATCCCCATCAGTGAATAAAAGCTGATGGTAAAAAGGACAATGGAAAACATCATCAATATGCCTGCACCAAATCGTCTCATACTTGTCCTCTCCGATTTCCATTCGTTTCGTTTTTCTGCCCATTTTCCATCTCGGAAGGCTTCGTAGTCATCAGTTTATACAGACGCAAGGATTTATCAAATTTATCTTTGAATGGAATGATGGTGCTTCCATAAAAAATCAATCCTTCACCTTCTCCGCTGTTGGTCACATAGGACAACTGATGTGGGGAGATATTGAGCTGCTTCGCCAAAATCTGCCGGTCACCTGCAGCCTGATTGAGCATATAGATGAAATCAGAGTTTTCAAAAATATTTTCGATTTCCCGGCTTGCCAATAAATCTTTGATATTCTGGGTAATGCCCGTCGGGATACCGCCCCATTTTCTAAACCGCTTCCAGATTTCCACGGAATATGCTGCCGTCTGTTCTTCTTTTAAGAGCAGATGGAACTCATCTATGTAGTATCTGGTAGACTTATGAGCAGCACGATTGATGGTCACACGGTTCCACACCTGATCCTGGACAATGAGCATTCCCAGCTTTTTAAGCTGTTTTCCCAAGTCCTTAATATCAAAGCATACGATCCGGTTATTCAGCTCCACGTTAGTTCTATGGTTAAATACTTTTAAAGAACCATTTACATAGATTTCCAATGCAGTTGCAATACGTTGTGCCTGTACCTCCTTCTGCGCCCGCAAGCACTGGTATAAATCTCCAAGCACCGGCATATTTTCCGGCACTGGATTTTCAAAATATTTTTGGTACACAATCGGCAGGCATCGGTCAATTACTGACTTTTCTTCTGCTTCAATCCCGTTTCTGGAACCCATGATAAGTTCACACAGGGATAGGATAAAATCACTTTTAAAGCCCAGCGGATTATCATCATCCGAATAATCCAGATTGATGTCCATCGGATTGATATAGTCATGACTTGTGGGAGAAATATGGATAACCTGACCGCCAAGGGCATTGACCAGAGGATAATACTCTCCTTCCGGATCTCCGATGATAATATCGTCCTGCGTAGCAAAAAAGGCATTGGTGATCTCCCTTTTAGCCGAGAAGGATTTTCCGGAACCGGGGGTACCTAAGATCAGACCATTTGGATTTTTTAGCTTCTTCCGGTCAACCATAATCATGTTGTTACTGAGGGCATTCAGTCCGTAATACAGTGATTCCCCTGCCATGAAAAGTTCCTGTGTGGTAAATGGAACAAATATTGCCGTAGATGTAGTGGTTAGTGCCCGTTTAATCGGAATCAGGTTCAAGCCAAGCGGAATGCTGCTCATAAGTCCCTGTTCCTGCATGTAATCAAGACGGCGCAGGGAACAGTTATATTTCTGTGCGATACCCGATGTCTGGAACACCGCATTATCCAACTCCTGCTTTGTCCTTGCCGTATTCAGGAAAAGAACGGTCACAAGAAACATTCTTTCATTTCTCGACTGCAAATCTTCCAACAGCCTCTTTGCTTCTCCTCCGTATGTATTCAGGTCTGACGGGATAATGTCCATATCATATCCGGAACGTACCGCTTTCTTCTGTTCCTCTATTTTCATACGGTTAATATCTGTCACCTTGCTTTTTACAAGCTTGATCGCTTTCATCTGGTCTAAGGACTGGATATGCAGGTTCACAATCAGATTCCTGTCCATATCCAGAAACTCTGCCAACATCTTATCGGTCAGCTCCGGTGCCAGTATCTGCAGATAAGACACTGCACCGATGGTATTTCCCATCATAAAGTCCTTGCCGTTTTTAAATACAAAACTGGTAGGAGCAATAAAGTCCTTCGTTCCCAATCCGGTACGCAACACCTGATCATAAGAAAACTGAAACGGTACTTTTTCTTCCGGATTAAAGGTTTCATACAATACCTGCAGACGTTCCTCTCCATTCAGAGGATAAGCAGATACACCAAGTATCTTGAAATTGTTCAATATATCCGCCTCTATACGCTCCAGTTTCGGTTTTGCTTCCCTGATGTTGTCCGCTTCAATTCCAAACGTAATGTATTTCGTCCGAACCAGACCATTGTTTCCCTTTGCAAGCTGATTTTTCAGCATCTGTGCATACTCCATACGCACATCATCAAAAGCATCATTCTGTGGCTTGATCTGGATCACTGACTCAAATTCTTTCATGCTGCTGCGATGGTTGACAAAGGAAATCTGAAAGTGAATGGTACTGTCAAAGTAATTCAGAAAATCACACCAGTTCTCAAAAATCGCATTTTTATCCTCATTTTGCGCCAACTGATAATTAATATCGTAAAAACGGATGGTTTTGGAATAATATTTATCCTGAACCCTGCAGATGCCGTCTCTCGCCATTTCCCGGTAAGGAATGGACTTTTGTGCAGACAGCCGTTTTTCCTTTGCTTTCTTTTCCTCTGCCTTTGATTGCTGTCTGGGTCCGGAATTTTCTTTCACGGGGACACTTCTGGTTCCTTTTCCCGAACTTGAAGCACCCGGAACTGACTTTTTCTTCTTTGCTGCTTTCTTTTGTTCCCGGAGATTCTTTTTTTCTTCACGAGTCTCCCTCTTTTCAGCTTTTTTAGCAGCTTTTATCTCAGCCTTTTCCTGTTTTTTTCTTAGCTTCTCTGCTTTTTTCAAAGCTCTTTTTTCCCGTCGGGTAAGTTTCCGCTCTGGTCTGCGTACTCCTCTGCTCCTCTCCAAAACCTCATACCCCGATACCACAGGCAACTGCATATCTTCGGATGGCTGGGACTTTGCCCTGTCCTCCTCACTGTTTCTTTTTCTTTGCACGTCGATTTCCTCCTTTCTTTCCCTTTGGAATAGATTGTTTTTCCTGCATTTCATACAGATTTTCCAGTTCATACCTGCGGATAGATGGTTTCAGAAATTTTACGTTGATAATGTTCCAAAGTATTTTTTCCAGCGGCAGACCATCTTTTTCATACATGGCAAACATAAATGCAGGGAGCATAAGAATCACCATGCCAGTTGCCGCATTGCTTGTCCCGATATATCCTTTTGTCAGGAAATAAAAAGGCAGCCCAACAGCCGCCGCAATTACCAGGCAGATAATCTGCCTTTTGGTAAGGTTTAACACAACCTTGTTCTTCACTTTTGTTAAATCTTTTGGTACGGATACAAAAGCCAAGGCAAATCCCTCCTTCCTTAATGGGCATTAAAGATGGATTTCGACAGATTTCCCGTTTTCATCAAGCTGAAACAAAGAATTACGGTATATGCTGCCACTCCAAATAATGCCGAGTGCATATTGTCTGATATTTCAATGGTAGATATCAGCACTGCATAAATGCCGACGCACACCATCATAAAAAATCCCTGAAATCCGAGAGCCAGAAGCCCACGGAAGTAATTGTTTCCCACCTGCCCCCATTCCCGGTTGGACATGGTTGCAAAAGGGATCGGTGCAACCGATGTGTAGAGGTATATTTCAATCATACGTCCATAGAGAATGACTGTGATCAGCACGGACATGATTTTCATGCAAAGGCTGACCAGCAAAGTCTCCAGTGCCAGTATGACCAGCTCCCCGATCTCCATGGACTCCATCGCCGTGTTCATGGCATCCACCATGGAATCCACGTTGATAGCTGTCTGCGAGTTAATGACACCACCTGCCGCATTGACTACATGCTGACCAACATCAAAGACCGCCATCGCTATGGTAAAGGTATTGGTCACAAGATAGACCGCCACCCACATCTTGAAGAAATATTTGAAGAACATCCATGTATCAATCTCATGCATATTGTTCTTTTCTGTCAGCATGGTAATCAGCTCATAACACAAGACAAACGTGATAATCATACCTGCGATTGGCACAATGACCGAGTTCGACAGATTCTGTATCAGACTGAATATACTGCCGTTCCACCCCTGCGGGGTTTGTCCAACCTGTGTTGCGATCTCCCCTGTCTTTTCATTGACATCCGTGAACATCGTTGTCAGATTGGACGTTACCATCCCCGTCAGAAGCTCCCTCATCCACTCCTCGATTGCTTCAAAAATGCCATCGAACATGAGCGAATCCCCCTATCTTTATCCGAATAGTCCTCCGAGCAGGGGAACGAGCTGTGTTCCGATCAAAACAACACCGCCGCCCGCCATGAGCTGCTTGATTCCCTGTGACTTAGCACCGGGATTGTCATTACCATATCCTTCCAAAAGGTTGATTACACCCCACACAGCAAGTCCGGCACCAATTGCTACTACAAGCGTCTGCAAAATGTTGATTGCTGAAGTAAAAAACGCCATATTAAATGTTAAAACCCATAGCAGAAAACAGAAGAAAATCCCTCTGTCGCACAAATAAAAAAAGCCGCCGGATATTGCTCCGACGGTCCGCCATTTCTGTATGTAGTTTTTCTCCTTTCCGATTTTTTATAAATTTTAACTGTGCGATTGGCTGATTCCTCTGTCTGTACCGGTTCTGCCCGGATTGGTGGCCGGAAATATTTCCGACCAGCTATATGACCGAATCTTTCTACCTGATTTTGCGGCAGAATGGCAGTTTTTGACCAGCCTTCTGTCTGGTGAAAATAGTTTTTTCCATAAATGGCTTTCGTAAGTGTCCTTAACACCCATACTGCCTCCGTAAAAAAATCCATACACTCTCCTTTCCGACTTTGCGACATTGTGTCGCAAAGATCTTATACTTTACAGGCACCAAAAAAGAGCATTGCTACATGCCCTCACTGTTTTCGCCCATATCCTCATTTTCGCTTCCATCCACTTCAAACAGGTCAAACTCCTCTTTCATTCTGAGTTGAAGCTGATGCTTCATGTATGCCTCCACATCAAAGGCATTTCTCTTGTCATAATCCGATAGTTGTTTATATCGTTTATGACGGGTAATATCAAATTTGTCACTAAAAAACGGACGCACTCCTCGAAGCTGGAGGATACACTTATTTCCATCCATGACCGCCAGTTCATCCCTGCTCATCAGTTCTTTTCCCGTTTTCTGGTAATTCAGTCCATAAGAACGACTCTGCCCACGGGTATCAGAAGTATTGTATAAATCAATAGTTTCCTTTCCAAGCGTCTCTGAAATCTCCTTTAAGGTAGAACCTTCCTTTCCTCCAAGAAACAGCATGGTGTCGCAATTCCCCAATATGGTTTCTGCCGCATCCTTATAAATCGTCTTTAACTGGCTCTGGGACTGTAGAATAATAGAAGCGGATATTTCCCTGCTTCGTATGGTTGCAATCAGCTTGTCAAATTTGGGTATCTGTCCGATGTTGGCAAACTCATCAGCCAGGATCCGGACGTGGTAGGGAAGCCTCCCTCCATGTACATCATCCGCACGGTCACACAGCAGGTTGAATAACTGACTATACATGATCGCTACGATAAAGTTGAAAGTATCATCCGTATCAGAGATAATGACAAACATGGCTGTCCTCTGGTCTCCCAGCATATCCAGCTCCATCTCATCATAGCTTGTCAGCTCCCGCAGTTCTGCAATGTCAAATGGAGCAAGTCTTGCACCGCAGCTGATCAGGATTGATTTTGCTGTCTTTCCTGCCGCCAGCTTATATTTTTTATACTGACGCACCGCAAAATGTTCCGGCTTATCCTTTTCCAGTTCTTCAAACAGTTCATCCACCGCATTTTTAAATTCTTCATCGTCCTCCCTTGCTTCAGAAGCATTGATAAATTCAAGCAGGGTAGCGAAATTCTGTTCTTCCTCCGGAGCTTCATAATAGATGTAACCAATTAGTGCGCAATACAGAAGCCTTTCGGCTTTCACCCAGAAATCCTCGGAAGATTTTTCTCCTTCCCCTTTTGTATTGGCAATAATTGTATTGACCAGTTTCAAAATATCTTTTTCAGAACGTATATACATGAACGGATTATAATGCATACTTTTTTTGAAGTTAATGGTATTGAGAACCTTAATTTTATACGGTTCATACACAATCTTCCCATCCTTATCCCGTACTGGTTTCCCGTCTTTCATCTTTGGGGTACCTCTCTGCAGCATCTTTCCGCATTCCACCAAAATCGTCCCCTTCGGATCAGTGACCACATAACTGACATTCGGTGTCATCTGCATCAGGTTCGGCTTCACATAAAATCTCGTTTTACCAGAACCAGAACCGCCAATCACAATGACATTTTTATTTCTTGCATACTTTGGCTGCTTCGGGCGGCTGTTCATAGTCAATCGTTCCGTCTGTGTCAGAAGGATATTATTTTCAAATACAGGATCAATGAATGGTGCAATATCCTTCGGATTGCCCCACCGGGCAGAACCATACTCTTCCCCCTGCCGGTATTTCTTTGCATTCTTGCCTTTAAAATACACCAACAGCCTGACCAGCACAGTTCCAAGAACACCCGCCCCAAGGTCATACAGATGAAGACTGGGAACAGGATTTGCAAAAGCCAGTTGAAAATTCAAAAATAATACTCCAACTTTCTCAACCAGCGAATCTCCCATACAGTGACGGTATAACCACGCTACCCTATCCACCAGATAAAATACGATCAGATATGGGATATTTACCATTAACAGCCGCTTTTTATCTATCGGGGGCATCCTTCCTCTTATCTCAGAAAGCACTTTCTTAAATAAATCCGGGAATACGGCATCTCGTTCTTTTTTCTTCTTTTCGCTCAATGCTCCGGCCCCCGTTCTTTCTGTTTGGTCTTTTCCCTTTCTCTGTGTTTCGCCACACGTTCCTTAGCCAGTGCCAATCTCTTACGGATAGACGGCTTTTTGCTCTTTTGCAGTTGTTTCCCTGTATATTCTTTAAAAGCTGCGGTCATTACATCCACATCCTTCGCCTTAAAAAACACAAAATACCGGGGTGGAGAAACAGATGTATCTTTTTTCAGGCTAAAATCAATACTGTATTTCCGGGCATATTTTTCAAAGGATTTGATATTCCCATCCGTAATCTCTATATTGGAAAGCTGGCAGTTCTGCTTCATCAGCTTCTCCATGCTCTGTTTTCCGTGATAAACAGCTTCATTCTTTTCTTGCCTTTTATCTGCTGTCTTTTGCTGTGCCCTCCTGGTCTCCTGTTCCATTTTTGCAAGTGCCTTCAGCATTGCATTTTTTAATATTCTGGCGGAAATCTTCCCACCTGTGATACAGAGGGATACGATTTTCTCATTTACTTCATCCTGCATGATCATCACCTTCTTTCCTGTGATTATCTGCCTGCCTTTTCTCCATCATCCTTACCTTTCCGGTACAGTTCCTCCAGTCTCCTGTCCTCCTGTGCCCCTGAGAGGATACAGCAATACAAACCAAAAGACAGCACGGCAGCAAAAATTCCTATCCCAATCAATAATATTTTCATCAGTTCCACCTCTTTCATCTAAAAAGGGCATTCATGGAATACAACTGCAGACCACAAACACCCTTTTGATCAATTTTGATTACACTAATTCTTTCCTATTTTTTCTTCTTGCGAAGCAGTACAGCAGAACTGGCAAAACTGCAAAGTGCCAGTCCAGCCAGAATAAGCCACAGCATCATATGGCTTTCGTCTCCTGTTTTTGGTGTATCCGTTGTCGGTGTAGATGGAGTCTCGGATGGCTTTGCTTCATCCTTCATCACAACCTTCTGGATTTCCCCGGTATCTTTTACTTCAAATTTTACATCTTCTGCAATCAGATACCCTTCCGGAGCGGATTCCTCACGGAGCGTATATTCCCCGATTGGAAGCATTTCAATATAATGCGGCTTATCTGTGGAAGTCCAGCTTTCCACTACCTTACCATCTTTATCAAAAATTGTCAGTTTCGCACCCGGCAGCTCTTTCCCGGAAATATCCGTTTTGGAAATCTCGACTTTGGTCACATCGTCTTTCATTTCTACCTTCTGAACCTCTGCAGAATCTTCCACTGTGAATACAATGCTTTCGGCTGTCACATACCCGGCTGCTGGAAGAGTCTCTGTCATTGTGTATTTTTTGCCTGCCACAAGTTCTTTAATGATATGCGGCTCTTTACCGGAAACCCACTCGTCCACAATCTTTCCATTTTCATCTGTAACCTGCAGCTTCGCACCTTCCACTTCTTTTCCATCTGTCAAAGAAGTCTTTGTAAACTCGAACACCGTAGGTTCATCTTCAAAGGTAAATTCATAAGAAACCGTTTCTTTTTCTGCATCCTCATAGGTGAAGGTAAATTCCTGCACCTCATCGGTTGTAGCAAAGCCCGGTGCAGGTGCCGTTTCTTTTACCAAATAGGAAAAACCAATCGGAAGGTCTGCTTCAAATACCAGATTTCCATTTTTATCTGTCGCTTTCTCCTCAATCACTGTTCCTGCTTCCATGATCACCTTACCGTCTTTATTGGTAATATCATCCTTTGCACAGAGCGCAAATACTGCCCCTTCCAGTACACGGTCAGAATCCTTTTCTTTTTTCAGGACAGACACTTCCGCTTTCTGACGGTTGTTCTGCCAATCCGTGGAATAAGTAACCTCTGCCGTATCCTGGTCACGATAAGTCAGGTCAATCTCACGGATTTCCCCATCCAGCACATAACCTTCGGCAGTTTCTTTCTCTTTCACATAGTATTTTCCAAGAGGAAGTTCGCCAAGTGTAGCATATCCTGTATCGTCCGTAGTAATCGTAGCAACCAGATCATCTTTTTTATAATAATCTGCGCTCTCACCATCCGCAGCATGAATGTCTTCCAGAGCATATACCTCAAAGGTCACATCCTTCAGGGAACCGGAAACATATTCAAACAGATGTGAAATCCATCCTCCAACAGAATCCAGTACAGATACCTTGTCCAAAAATTCTCCTTTCTTATTAATGATAAGAAGTCCTGTCGGAACATCGTCCTTCATTTCTACTTTCTGGACGTTAGGTGTATCTTCCACCGTAAATGTGATCTCCTCTGCCTGCAGGTATCCATACGGAGCCAGTTCCTCACGCAAAATATAAGTCTCTCCTACCGCCAAACGTTTGATGATGTGTTCCTCACCTTTTACAGATTTCCATGTATCCACTACATTTCCATCTTTATCAAATACAGTCAGGGTTGCACCAGAAAGTTCCACTCCAGTAGTAATATCTGCCTTTATCACAGAAATCGTTGTCGGTTCATTTTTATACTCAGACATAAGGGAAACTACTTTTACATCCTGCCCCTGATAAGCTGCTACTACCTCAACTGTCTCACCAGAAGATACATAGCCTGCCGGAGCTTTCTGCTCCCTGATATAATATTTCCCGAACGGAACATCCAGAGCAAAGACCGCTTTTCCGCCTTTCCCTGTCACTGCCTCTCCAAGAAGCGTATCTGCCTTTACGATCATTTCGCCATGTGCCTGAATATCTTCTTTTGCGTAAAGACCAAACTCTGCGCCTTCTACCGTAACTTCTGTTTCCGCATCTTTTTTTACCACGGAAATTTCCACCTTTTGGCGGTCATTTTCAAAAACTGCTGTCTGTTTCACCACAGGAGTTTCCTGATCCGCATAAACAAAAGTCACAATCTGTGGGGTTTCATTCAATACAAAACCTTCCGGAGCTTTGCTCTCCACGATTTTATAGGAGCCAAGCGGCAGATTCTTTAACATAGCTTCCCCGTTCTGATCTGTGGTCAGTGTTTCCACCAGAGCATCTTCTGCATATTCCAGAATCCTGTTTCCTTCACTGTCTTTCTGGAAATCTGCCGTATAAATATCTTCTGCAGCATACACTTCAAAAACTGCACCTTCCAGATTTTCTGTTTTGTAACTGAAATCATTTTTAAATCCATCCAGCACTTCGCCCTGCTTCACAATCTGCAGTTCTCCCTTAACCGGATGGTTCTCATAAATAACTTCAATGATGGCATCCCCTGAAATCTCATCCATCTGGTACAGGGTATTGGAATCTACTGCCACCTCATAATAACTTTCATTCAAAGTATATCCATATGGTGCATGGACTTCCTCAATACGGTAATGACCAATCTTCAGGTTCTGCGGCAGCACCAGATACCCCTGTTCATCTGTAAAATAGGATTTATGTACAACTGTAGTCGGATAGGTAGTTACCTGCTCTACATATTTCCCATTATCCAGATCATAGACCTTAAATTCCGTATTTTTTGCCAGAACCGGCTTTTTCGTCTCATCATCCTGCTTTACGATTTTCAGCTTAGCTTCAAACTCATCATCCAGAAGGACTCTCCATACCTGCGGTGTGTTCGGCTTATGCTCTGTGATACGCACGATAAAATCGTCTACCGGAGTATAATTATGCGGTGTAGTTGTCTCACGGACAAGATAAGTGCCATATGGCAATGGGATACTGCAGGCATAACCTTTTTCATCCGTAAATATCTCAGTTGCCCCGTTTTCACCAATCACTACAGGAACTGCAGAAGCAAAATCATAACTTCCATCTTCCTTTGTATCGAGGCTGCTTACCTGATATGCAGTAAATCCCGCCCCTTCAAGAAGATCTGCGTCTGTCTTGCCGTTATTAGCTGCTTTGATAAGCTGGAACGGCTGCTTTTTCACCTGTTCCGGGGAAGTACAGCTTCTCTCCACCGTTGCCACAAGGTCCCCCTCATAACTGCAGGCCAGGTCATACTCTAATTCATCTGCCAGATACCCGACAGGAGGTGTGATCTCTTTCACATAATAATTGCCAAGATAAAGATTCTCCACAAATGCTGTACCATTTTCATCTGTAGTCAGTGTTGCTACTTTTTCTCCGGCTTTATAAACCACTCCAGTAGCCCCATCAGGATGTACGATGTCATTACGGGCATACAGACCGTAAACCGCTTTTTCCAGTGTTGCATCTCCCTGTGGTGTGTTCGTATTGGTTTCCTTATCTTTCTTCTGCAATGAAATCTTCGCATTGACACGTTTGTTGGTAAACGTATGGGAAAAAGCTACCACAGGCTCTTTGTCGTTGGTATAATCAAACCGGAAGGAATACACATCAGTGGTATTTCTCAAATACCCTTCCGGAGCCTGTTCTTCTTTTACCTCATATCCGAATCCAATCGGAAGGTCTGCAGTAAATGCTGCTGTTCCATCTTCTCCTGTCACCGCCTTTTCGATCAATGTACCCTTTTTGACGATGACCGTGCCATCCCATGCAGTAATATCACTGCCTGCATACATTCCAAAGATACCGCCATCCAAAGGATTCCGTGTATCCTGATCCAGCTTTTGTACAGTTACCTTTGCTTTCTGTCTGTCATTGGTAAAAGTTGTTTCTGAGAAAACCACCTCTACATTCTGTCCGGCATAGGACAGTGTAATTTTCTTTTCTTCTCCGGAATTATAAAAATTCTTCGGTGCCTGTGTTTCACGCACAAGGTAAGTTCCAAGATGCAGGTTTTTAAGAATCACTGCACCATTAGAATCTGTAGTCAGGTTTCCGTTTACCAGATCACCCTTCTCGTAAACCTGAGCACCGTATGCGGTATAAATATCCTCTCCGGCATAAACATCATAGACAGCTCCTTCCTGTCTACGGTTCTCATACCGGAATGTCACTCCGGCGTCTGTCACATCTGCTCCAGTCAGAACCTGTCCCTCTTTATAAACCGTCAGTTCTCCCAACTGTTCCTCATCGGGAACGGTTGTTGTTGCTGTCTGATTTGCCACCAGCTTTACATTATAAGCAGTGGTATTGATACGGTATCCTTTCGGAGCTGTAATCTCTTTTAAATAGACAGTATCCTGCGTTTTGACAATTTCAACAACGGATGCTCCGCTATTATCCGTTGCAGGCATCTGTGTAATAAGCTGTGTACAGTTTTTGTCACTGTAAATTCCAAACACCGCACCGGACAGCTTTGCATCCTGATGCTTAGAATCTACTTTGACTACTCCTACTTTTGCCAGTTCCAGCCATTTCACAGAAAAATCTACATATTTCTCATCTGCCACACCTTCACCAAATACCAGTGCCAGATCCTGTGTGGAACTTCCGGTTGTGATCTTATATGCAGAATAATCCTTTGTGATACTTCCTTTCATGGTAGCTGACCAGGAACCGGACACATCAGCAGTCTGTGTCAGCGGGGCAGAAAGATAAAACTTTGTACCACCGGATACTTCCACGTCCGCACCTGCTTTGCTTGTCTTTCCTGTTGTGACATTATGGAATTTCACACCAGCCGGCAGTTTCATGGTAATGGTCTGCAGTGTATCTGCCTGAAAGGTGATTACCTCTGTCCTCTGTTCATTCCCTTCCACATATGCAGTTACGTTAGCATTTGAAAAGGACATTGCTACATCCGGAATTTCCGGCTGATTTACACAATAATTATACAATTCCATTGCCAAAGACTGTCCTGTGCTGTTGGTTCCGGAAAAAGCATCACTGCTCCCATTTGCGTATGATGCCGCAAGATGCGTGATAATAAATCTCTTTCCTGTTGAAAAATCCGGGTGTTTCTCTGCGAAAAATCCCTCATCACCGGATGCCTTTGTTCCGTAGTAACAAACCTTTGCCAATGTTTTACCATCTGCAAGTTTTGTGATGGTATAATTTCCATCATCTGGTCCTGGTTTCGATGGCTGCACACAATAAGCAGTAGCTGTGACATTTCCAAATGTAACCGTATACGGAGCTGTCAAATAAGTGCCAAGCCCATAATCCGCATAATAATACCAGGAACCTCGGGTTACTGTCACATTCTGGGCAGCCCTTGCTGAGAACAGAGCCGGAGCTTGTGCTGTAAAGGTTACTGTCTCCCCTTCTTCCATCTCCAAAAGATCAACGCCCTGCTCTACAGCCTGCAGCATCACATTTCCAAGGGAAAGACCGCTTTCTTCATCCACGGTATCCTGCTCCTCCGCAGCTTCCAGAGCCGCATCCAATTCTGCTTCTGATAATGTTTCTGTTTCATTTTCCGCCTGCACAGTTTCAGGTTCTGTTACTTCTGTTTCTGATTGAATCTCCGAATGTGCTTCGGAATCTTCTTCACTTTCGGATTCCCCAGTCTGTCTACTATTACCGCCAGAATCAGAAGATCTTTCTGTCTGTGCTTCGGTAGTCGGCTCTTTCACAATGATCTTTCTGGTTACATGATAGGACGGGTTTTTGCTGAACGGCTCCACAAAATAGACTGCTTTGTAGGAATCCACATGATTCACATCAAAATCCTGTCCGCTTTCATTTTTAGCCTCATGTAAAGTCACTTTGACCTTTTCTGAATTAATCTTCATTCCAGAAAAGTCCGTCTTTACATCAAAACTGCTTCCCACTTCTACCTCATAATCCTGTACCTGAACCACTTCTTCCTCCCCCAGGTTATCCTTTACCTTTTCCAGTGCCGGATATTCAGCCTCATAAGCTGCAGGCTCTGTTTCCGCCGCATAAATAGTGATCGGCTGTATAATGGAAGTCATGATCGTCATTACCGAAAGCATCCCGGAAAGAATCCTTTTTACTTTTCCTTTCATTCTTTGCATACCTCACTTTCGTTATTTGTGCAGTCTGATAACTGCTGTTTGATGGTTCTATCCCCGTATTACTAAGTTTTCATAATGGTTCGTCCCCTTTCTTTGATTTTGCACTGTCCCCAAATAACAGCACATGAATGCAGGAAAGCCCCAGAAGACTTCCCTGCACAGCATCTACTGTCATCCAGTAATCTACTGGAATCATAATTTGAGCGTTTTGCCTGTTCTCTTTCCCGAACCCGTTCCAGCTATGGTTTTCCAAGTCCTTAGCGTTCTCTCCGGCAAGGTGCGCAGAATGCACACTCAAATGCCGGGTATCCATCCAGGCAGGCGATGAAATTGTCAAGGTACGATGAAAGGGGAATTTGATTTAGAATAAAAAGAAATGTGCCCCTTCACTAATCGCATGTTTGAAGGGGCAAAAATTAACCTGTGAGAGAAATTTTTAGAAAAATACATTTACTTAATAAAAAAAGAACCTTTGAATCTACTCAAAAGTTCTTAACTTGATTTAAAAAAGACCGCAAGTCGTTCCTGCGGTCTTACATATGCTATGCATGTTGAAAATATATAACATCTTTCGGAGAAAATTTTAAATACAATTTAAATACACATTCATCTATATGATATTTTGATTTCACACATTTTACTGCTCTTGCTTTATCCAATAAAACACCATCCACATAATAGAATTCACGATATTTTTTCATTTTTTCAACAGCTTCCACACATTCATCATTCGTTAATGATCTATGTACAATTTGCGATAGTTTTATTGAAAATTTGAATTTCTCATCAATCGTAAATATATGTTCGTTTAATGTTGGCATAAGAACCATATTGATTTTATTTTCAGCGGTTTGTAATTGCTCATATATATCCGTATCTTTATATTTTAAAAGCGCCCAGTCCTCTATATAAGAAAAGTTTTTTGTATCAAATGCACCTTGTCGAATAAGAGAAAGCATATCACGAATTCCATCTTCATCATACGATAATCTATGACATTCTGCTTTTTGTTTAATAAAACTATTAACAGCTGATAAAATTCCTGTTTTTATTAAATCTGCCATTTCTCTCTCTGGATTATTGGAATTTCTAGATAATTGGCTAAGCCCATACTTAATATATGTTTCTTCCTCTAATAACGGATGCCAACCATAAATCTTATTTCGTATCATAAGTTCATTTAGTT
Organism: Blautia sp. HCP3S3_D9; assembly: GCF_052063845.1. Taxonomy (NCBI): domain Bacteria; kingdom Bacillati; phylum Bacillota; class Clostridia; order Lachnospirales; family Lachnospiraceae; genus Blautia; species Blautia sp. HCP3S3_D9. The sequence continues at coordinate 48,709 of NZ_JBQHWS010000003.1, read as the reverse complement.
CTTCTTCAACTTTTTGACGATTTAACTCTACAACCTCCATTTCCGTATTTATTTCTACATCAATAATCTTTTGCTGTGTTTGAACAATATGATTAAACAACTTTTCCTGTGCCACATCACCCATCCTAATGGAATGTTCATAAAATTCTCCCATTACTTTACATTCTTTGATAAACTCATCAGAGAATTTTCCCGTTTCCATATCAAATATTTTCAAAATCTCTTCTAAAATATTCTTTTGTTCCCGTGCTTCTATTGAATCCCACGCCAGAAAATCTAACGGATCATAAAACCCCACTTGATCATTGTATACGCAATACAACATAATAAAAAATCTTATATTTCTATCTTCTGCCCAAACTACAGATTTAGCAACAAGAAAATCTGCATAAGCCTCAAAACTTTTAGCTTGCTTAATATCTTCTGGAATTCTATATTTAAAAGCTGATAGAACTCCTTTAATATTATATTCCAAAAAGCTGGATGCTTTCAGACCGGATACAGATATATCAGAGATTTCTGTTTGAAACAAATCTTTAATTCGCTTCCTGTATTCCTTTGTTACTATTTCTATCTCTTCAAAAGCATATTTGTAAAAAGCTTCATAAAAAATTGAAAGAAACACAAAATACTGTTCTGAAGAGCAATACCTATTATGAACTACAATATTTCTAAATAATCTTTCAAAAATATACTTTTGATTTTCATGATTATCGGTTTTCAAAATGCAATATTTTAGAATTCTTAATGTAGCTTCCTGTTCATTTGTCAACGGTTTCCCACTATGATCATCATGGAAATTCACTAATTCGGAAATATATCGTTCCAATATCTGACTTTTCACACTCTGACTACATACATTATTATTTACTATGGATACAAAAAATGTAAATAATATACTCTGCCATACATCTTCTGTTATTTTCCCGTTTTTGTAGATATCCATTAAACATATTTCTAATACTTGATTTGTATAATTTCTTTCAACAATTTGCTTATCATTATAATAAGCTATATTTTTCAGCGGTTCTAAATACAAATCAACCATGAGATAATCCCATTCATCTGTATCAGGAAAAATGTATGTAACATCCTTAAGCATTTCCTCATATCCAAAAACAATGCTCATTTTTTCGCAATTTCTTTGAAGTTTTACTTTTATATACCCAATTGCCTCCCAATTATTTTCTTTATTACCAAGCACAGATTTTATAAGAATCTTATATAAATCACAAATTGCATTTTTATCCATTATATTTCCACTATCAACCGCTTCATTTAGCGCCAACGAAATTGTGTCAATGTGGTGATTTATATTTAAAGTCCTCGCCTGTTTTTCTAAACTTAATGATTCATATTTTTCTGATATAACTTGAAATGCAGTTTTATCATCCACCATCATATCAAATGTAAAGTGCGAAATACAGCCTGCTGAAAATAAAGCAGACATCATCAGAAAAAACAAACTATTAACACAACTAATCAAAAACGATAATGCTAATAATAGCGCTGCCAAAGCTATTTGAACAAGCGCAACGACAATATATTTTTTGAAATTAATTTTTTTCTTTAGAGAGGAGAAATTTAATATCTCACTCAACTTATATCCATAGTATTTTTTCTGCATTATGCCAGCAATCAAAGCAATAACTGAAAAACTAATGAGTCCTATAGATACTATTGCAGCAAAAATATAGTCCAAAAAGGACTCAGATACTAAAAACACATATTCTCCAGTAATCCCTACGCCAACATCCATTATTATTCCAATAGCAAATATAGCTAAAGAAATTTCTAACCAATGTTGATAAATCTTTTCTCTCATTTGTAGTTCTCCATATTTTTGTATATACTTTTCCCAATAGGCCTTTTCTTAATTTTACTACATATACATCTAAATATCTATCAACAAAAATGACTTGAATGAATATTAAGCTAAAAAAATTATTCCTTAATCATATAACAAAGTTTATTCAAAATTTTTTTACGCCTATTTTGGATAGTTTTCCGGCTACACCCACAAATCTGTGCTGCCTCTTTTACCGTAATTTCCTCAAAGAACAAAAGATAGATCAAATAAGCATCTTGCTCTGGCAGATTCTCCATAGCTTCTCGAAGCTTATCTATGTATATTTTTTTGAAAACTTCTTCTTCTGGAGAAATATCAGACTGTACAGAGAAACAGCCATTTTCTTCTAGTCCTTCAAGACTACATACTCCATACTTCTGCATTTTCTCATTCTGATAACGCTCCCTGCGCCTTGATTGATACCATTCCAGATAGACCTCTCTGGTCACTTCCACAAGGGTTCCATTTTCTACACGCAGTACATAACTTTTTCTCTCTTTTGGTTTTTTACCACGCATGACTGTTTCCCCCTTTTCCGGCTGTCGTATCCGCACTCTCAGAACTACGCCCAATTCTATTTTTCCGCATCCGCTGGATTGCCTGTGAAAGCATTTTTGACACTGCAGGAGCAGAGATTCCAAGTTCATCAGAAATCTCTCTTTGTGATTTTCGTTGAAAATAAAATTGACAGATTACAGTACGCTGACGTTCTGTCAGAAGGCTCAACAATTCCTCTATCGTTTCCTCAAGAACTACCTGTTCAAGAGGACACAGTCTCTTATCCACCAGAACAAACCATTCTTCGGAAACAGCACTATATGAAATGCAATTTTTATGTTCAAGTACCTCCCGGTTCCGGTTTAACCGATCCTCACCTTCCAATATCAGGCGCACATACCATGGCTGATTGTCAAAAAACGATTCCCCGATACTGATTTCTGCATTCTCTGATTCATACAGATATTTTCTGCACTGGAAAAGCGAAAAAACCGTTGCACGGCTACATACTCGATACAGAGCATAACCACTTTTGTAAACAGTAATATGCGTATCCGTATCTAATCTCCGGACTGCAACAACAGTATCATGTCTTTCCAGATACTTTGCGCTTGGAGTTTTATCGCTTTGTTCCGGTCTGCCTGTTATCTGTTTCAATTCCTGCAATGTCAGCATAAATACCACCCTTCTTCCAAATAGCTACGGGTGAGCCAAAAGCAGAAGCATGAGTGGCATCCATTCTGACAAAAAGGCAGTAAAAAACAGCTTCCGGTACACCCGTTTTTTTTAACGGGAGCCTGAAACTCTTTTACCGCCTGTTACAAATTTCTATATTTTATTTCACCTGCTTAATTGATATATCCGGCTTTGATTGCCCCAAATCTGTTTGATTACCCTTTTCCTTATCACTATCAAGAAAAACAGTGTAATCACCCATAGCATCATACGGACAGCTTCTTCGATAAACCAGGCTTTCTTCTCTTGTCATTCCCGCTTTCTTCCCTTCTGCTTGCTGCCATCACTATGCTTCTCTGTTATCCAGTTTAACAACAGAACAACAAATTGACCTCGGCAAATATGGGGATATTTTCAAATCTGTGCCCCATATTTGTGTAAATTGATTTATCTGTATTTACAAATCCCATCTATCAGGCTATCTACAGTCTGAAAAACAATTTTCTGATCTTTCCTGCTTAAATTCTGAATGCGGCAAATCAACTCATAAATCTGACTTTTTTCTTCTGATCCAGTCACATTTTTTCCTAATAAGCCATTCGCATCTGTTTCAAGTATTTCAATCATTTTTCTGAAAATCTCAATGGACATTGCCGTTTGACCTCCCTCAACCCGGCTGACCGTGTTAATGCTGATACCGGCTTTTTCTGCAAGAGCTTCCTGTGATAAATTCATTTCCTGTCTGCGTTTTCTAATACGTTCCCCAAGTTCAATCAACTCTGGTGATGTTGCACGGCTGCCCAACACGGCACCTCCTTCCACATAGATTTTCAAATTTTGCCACTTCACGACATCGTGTCGCAAAGTTTCCCCTTATAAGTCAGAAAAAAGCAGCCAAATATAATACTTAGCTGCTTTTACGAACTGTTATTAAATTTTCTCATCATCTTTTTATTCATCATTCCTATCTGGCTGCTATCTTTCTGACAATCCATAACGTAAGTGACATCATGCTTTCAATCAGATAATAAATTGCCAAGATCAAGTGCCAAATGAGAATGACACCGCCAATCATACCGCCAACCAGAAAATTAAACGCCCAGACACCCACAGTTCCTCCAATATCAAATCCTTTAGGTATAACCCAGACAAACATTCTATGTATCCCAAACGGAATGCCCATCAAAATCCATAATTTCAGATAATCACACCCACCATTGTTCACACACAATGGGTAGAATAAGGCAAATAATAATATCGTTGCCACAATCGGAATAGTTACTTTTTTGATGAAATCGTTCACTCTCATTTTAGCCTCCTCCATACATATCATGGTTCACTTCTGCCTGATAATAATTACTGATTGTCAATGGCGCATTGTAAAGCGTTGTCAGAAGATATGCTTTGATATTCCCGACTTTTGTTGTGTTCCTGTGCAAACAGAAAAGCACATATTCAATATGCGAATAATTGAGTTTCATAAAACGATTCTTTACAAGTGCCACAGGCTTGTCCACACCAGCAATCCGGATGGTACTGTCATCGGGCATCATCATCACTTCGACCATCAGTTCCACCAGTTCGTCAACATCTTCCTGATCATGATATTTATATTCGATGCGTTCTTGAATCAATTCCCGGTAAATTTTCATCTCCTCAATCACATCCCTCTTATCATGTGAAACAAGGCTCCCTGATTGGATTTGATAAGATTGGATAATATCAGTCTCACTAAAATCAGTCTTGTTAATATCAGTCTTATTAGATTGTGATTTTGGAAACTCTTGAATTTCCATTTTCATCATTCCAGAGTTTTGATTTTCATAATTGTTGAATTGTGATTCTGGAAATTCTTGATTTGTGGTTTTCATCATTCCTGAATTGTGATTTTCACTATTCTTGAATTGTGATTCTGATAATTCCTGATTTGTGATTTTCACAATCTTTGAATGATGATTTTCACAATTCTGTGAAATCGCAGATTTTCCCCTCTGTTCTTCTTGCTTTTGCAAATTTGCAATTTCTTCCTGAAAATTACATTCCGATTGCATATCTGCAATTTTCCCGGCATTTTCTCCCATTACAGTCTCTTCTGTAAAATACTCTTCCTGCTTCTGGACATTATCCGTTTTCATTAACTGGTTTGGGATTTCCTTTATCATAAAGTTTTTGACATAGATTACATTGGGTTTGCCAAGCCCCAGCCGCTTCTTTTCAATCAATCCTATGCCATTGCTGGTGTCCAGTTCCTTGATCAGCTTCACTGCCTTCTGTGTGCCACAGTTCATCAGTTCCGCAATTTCATCCACTGTAAAAATGATATATACCCGATCCTCATCGTCAAACCATCTGTTTTTTATACTAAGGCTCATACGGTCTAACATGAGACCGTATAAAACCTTTGCTTCACAGGAGAGAGATTTAAAGCATTCTGCAGTAAATAACACTTTTGGTACACGGTAAAAGCTATACTGCTCCGCTTCCATCCCTCTAAAGTAATCAAACTGTATTTTCTGCATCTGCCAATCCCCCCTCTCTTTCTTCCTTCTTCCATTTATCCAGAAGCATGTAAATAACTTCCTCTATCTGTGCCTTTGTATAAGTTGGTGGGAAATAATCATTGATTTTCTTTGCAGAAATCGTCACATTAACCTTTCCATTTTCTTTTCTCACCAGAATCGCATATATGCCGCCCTCTGTCAGTTCTCCAGACTCACTGTTTTGTTTTAGCTGCTCTGCCTGTATTTTAGATGGGAACATACCGCTGTTTGTAATCGCATTCACAAGCCATAATTGCTCCTGATGTTTCAGATAAGACAGCTTTTCTCCGATAACCATCGGAATCTTTTTCGCATCCACATAATCAAGTAATTCCTGAACCAGTTCCGTAAGCCGTATGTATCTCTGAACCGTCCTTCCACTGTCACCTGCTGTTTCACCGACCAGATCTGCCGTATTTTTTTCAGCTTTACTTCCCTGATGCTTCATTGCCTCATATTTCATTTTATACGCATAAGCCTTTTCACTGGGCAGAATGTCCTCTCGTTGGATGTTCGTATCCACCATAATCACAGTTGCGGCATCATCATCCAAGTCCCTGACAATAACAGGCATCTCATCCAATCCAGCCAGTTCACAGGCTCTCCACCTGCGATGTCCAGCTATCACTTCATATCCATTTTCAGGATGTGGACGGACAATTCCCGGCATCAGAATCCCATACTTCTTGACACTTTCCACAGTTTCCTGCATCTTCTCATCATCAACCACTCGAAATGGATGGTCTTTAAAGGCATGGAAAAGGTTAATAGGAACGGAGGTTACTACTTCGCCTGATGGCTGCTCATTTGTTCGAAATAAATCATCATAGGAAGTCAGCTTAATCTTCTGTGCGCTCTTACTCTTCATCATCAAGCACCTCCCCGGTCAGATAACGGTATCCTTCCGCCACAATACCTTTGGGATCATGGAGAAAGATGCTTTTGCCTTCTGCGGTAGTTTCTGCCGCCCTCACAGATAACGGTATACAATTTGCAAAAATATGAATCTGATTACCATAGACCTCTCTGATCTGTCCAGCAATATCTCTTGCAAAATTCGTTCTACGGTCTACTTTTGTGAATAAAATTCCCATAATAGAAAGTTGCGGGTTTAACTTTCTATGTACCCGACCTATTGTTTTAATTAACTGCTGCAATCCTTTGACTGGAAGATATGCTGCTTCTACAGGAATCAGGACACTATCAGCCGCCACAAGGGCATTGATCGTAATCATCCCCAAGGATGGCATACAATCAATCAAAATGTAATCATACTGCTCTTTTACACTGCATAAATACTGTCTCAGTATCATTTCACGGCTCATCACATTTACAAGAGCTGTCTCTAAACCTGCCAATTCAATATTTGCCGGGATAAAATCAATTCCTTCCTCATGGTGGATAATTCCCTCGCCTGGTTCCAAATCCTCATCATTGATGACCTTCTCCATAATATTTACAAGTGTTACATCCAATTCGTCCGGTTCTCTGATTCCAAGGCTGACCGCCATGCTTCCCTGTGCATCCGCCTCTACAAGCAACACTTTTTTACCTTCTCTTGCCAGACCGATACCTAAATTAACACAAGTTGTTGTTTTTCCGACTCCACCTTTTTGATTTGCGATTGCGATTACTCTGCACATATACTTTCCTCCTGCTTTACTTTTCTTCTTTTTCTACTTCTGCATAAACACGAAAATATTTATTGGTTCCTTTGTTGGCGAAAGGCTCTGAAACCTCCTGAACATTCACTTCTTCATGCCGTTGCAGAATCCCCTTAAACCATCGAATATCCCTTAGTGTGCCTTGAAGTCTAATTTTCAGCATACATATCCTCCCAATCTACATATGAGCAATACTCTGGATAACGGATTTTGATAGCTTCCCAGAAATATCTTGCATATCCACAGCAGAATAAATCTTCAACAGTATAACACCGGCATTCCTTCACCTGTTCTTCTGCATTATCATAATCATTAACGCTGGGAGTTCCATTACAATAAAGATTAAATGCCATCCGGACAATCTTTTCACTGCCACTGGTCTGCCAACCTTCCTGCAGGCACTCTGTTTTCACATAACCTGTTTTAAAATCATAAATCCTGTTGGCATTTTCCCTTGTGTCTCTGTCAATCCCAAGACAATATACCAATGCCTTATGGTATACATCCTGGTATCTGCACTTCGACAGGTATTCCATATAAAATTTTTCGTGTTCCTTGTTTTTGAAAGTAATTGTGCAAAAATTGTTTTTCTCTGCTCTTGTCGCTGTGTTTGCCATTTGATTTTCCTCCAATCTTCATTTTGCTTTTGACCATAACAAAAAAGGACACTTTCCTAAAATTTCTTTTAGAAAAATGTCCTTAAAGTACAAAACTTATTTAGTTGGCTCATGCCCCAATCAACGCATTATTGCACATTATCACGCATTATACGTTGTAAATTTGTTGCAATTTTGTTGCAAAATCTGAATCGAAGTACCGCAAACCCGCATAAATACTGGCTTTATTTGTCCAAAGACTTCATCGTCGGAAACAGAAGTACGTCACGGATTGCCTGGCTGTCTGTAAGCAGCATAACCAGACGGTCGATTCCGTATCCGATACCACCTGTAGGCGGCATACCGATCTCCAGTGCATTCAGGAAATCTTCATCTGTGTGGTTAGCTTCCTCATCTCCTGCGTCAGCAAGAGCATCCTGTGCTTTGAAACGCTCTCTCTGATCGATCGGATCATTAAGCTCGGAATATGCGTTACACATTTCCCATGTATTAATGAACAGCTCGAAACGTTCTACCTTATTCGGGTCAGAAGGTTTCTTCTTTGTCAGCGGAGAAATCTCGATCGGATGATCCATGATAAATGTCGGCTGGATCAGTTCTTTCTCACAGTATTCCTCGAAGAACAGGTTGATGATATCACCCTTCTTATGACGTTCTTCATATTCAATATGATGCTCATCTGCAAGCTTCTTAGCTGCTTCATCATCTGCAACTTCATCAAAGTCAATTCCTGCGTATTTCTTGATCGCATCGTTCATGGTCAGACGTTCAAAAGGTTTGCTGAGGTCGATCTCGATACCATTGTAGGAAATCTTCGCAGAACCACAAACCTTCTCTGCCAGATAACGGAACATAGACTCAGTCAGTTCCATCATACCTTCATAATCTGTATATGCCTGATAAAGCTCCATCAGAGTGAACTCCGGATTATGACGGGTATCTACACCTTCATTACGGAATACACGTCCGATCTCATAAACTCTCTCAAGACCACCAACGATCAGTCTCTTCAGATAAAGCTCAAGAGAAATACGAAGCTTAACATCTTCGTTCAGTGCATTATAATGAGTCTCAAACGGTCTCGCCGCAGCACCGCCTGCATTTGCAACCAGCATCGGGGTTTCCACTTCCATGAAGTCACGGTCTGCAAGGAAGTTTCGGATCTCTTTCAGGATCTGGGAACGTTTGATAAATACGTTCTTGCTGTCCTGGTTCATGATCAGGTCTACGTATCTCTGACGATAACGTGTATCTGTATCTGTCAGTCCATGGAATTTCTCAGGAAGGATCTGTAAGCTCTTGGAAAGAAGAGTCATCTTCTCTGCGTGAATAGAAATCTCACCTGTTCTTGTTCTGAATGCAAAGCCTTCCAGTCCGAAGATATCACCGATATCAGATTTCTTGAAATCCGCATAAGAATCTGCTCCGATCGCATCTCTTGCTACATATACCTGGATATTTCCCTGTAAATCCTGGATGTTGCAGAAAGAAGCTTTTCCCATGACTCTCTTGAACATCATACGGCCTGCGATCGATACATGGATCGGGCTTGCGTCCATGATTTCTCTTCTCTCTTCGTAATCTTTCTTAACAGCTTCCTTTGCCTGTTCTTCATCAAGACCTGTTACATCTACTTCTGCACGATCTTTGAGAAGTTCTGCCTCATGTGCTTCGTAAAGATTCTTCACTTCCATTGAGTGATGAGTCTGATTAAACTTTGTGATCTGAAATGGGTCTTTTCCATTAGCCTGAAGATCTGCAAGTTTCTCGCGACGTACCTTCAGTAACTGGTTTAAATCCTGTTCCTGCTTCTGCTGTGCCACCTTGGTTCCTCCTTGTATTCTTAAAAATGATTAATTATTTTACATTTCCAGATATCAGATACTGTTTCTGATTACGCGAATTCACGTTTATTCCGAAACCGTATTACTGGTATCATTTTATGTAACTGTTCAGTACCTTCACATTTACGAGTCAAAATCCATTAACAATCGCCTTTGGCAATGGGATTTTGACTTGTATGTCTCGGGATTTTGGCATCTTCATGCCAAAACACCTCGTGGAATAGTGGACTGCTGAATAGTTACCATTTTATTTAATATACAGATTTATTCTATCTGCTTATATAGTCAGAGAAAGGTGCGCGTCATGCTTTTTTGCATGGTAAATGTTTACGCGCACCTCAGTCATCTGTCTCTTATACGTTTCTCTGGATCTCCAGAACTTTGTATTTCATGATTCCTGCTGGCATTTCTACCTCTACTACGTCACCTGTGTGAGCACCCATAAGTGCTTTTCCAACAGGAGATTCGTTGGAGATCTTGCCTTCAAGGCTGTTCGCCTCTGTGGAACCTACGATCTTCAGTTCGATGTCTTCTTCGAATTCAAAATCGTGTACTTTAACCTTACATCCAACGCTGATCTTGTCCAGGTCTACTTCGTCCTCTACAACTACTTCAGCATTCTTTAAGATCTTCTCGATTTCTTCGATACGTGCTTCAATGTCTCTCTGTTCGTCTTTCGCTGCATCGTATTCCGCATTCTCTGATAAGTCGCCCTGTTCTCTGGCTTCCTTAATTTTCTCTGCTACTTCTTTTCTCTTTACTACCTTTAAATCATGCAGCTCTTCTTCTAATTTTTTAAGTCCTGCATAAGTTAGTAAGTTCTTCTTTTCTTCCATAACAACCTTACTCCCTTCATCCGGTATCATCTTTGGTGTGTCCTGCACACCCCGGATCACTACATGGATTTATGTGCTTCCTGATACATCATACCTGAAAAAGGGCAGACTTATTCTAGGATATTCACAATTCCTGTATTATACATAAAAGCGCCCGGATTGTCAAGCATTCCGGGCACCTTTACTACTGTTTATATTTCTCATTTCAGCAGATACAAAATAACTTACAAACTATGATTCTTCAGCATTTTCTATCGTCTGAAGTTCTATCCCAGTCTGGACAAAAGCTGCTCCAGAGCTTCATAGCTTTCAATGGTATTGGATTCCCTTCGAAGTCCGGCACTGTGGCGCATGCCTGCAGTATACCAGGCAACGTGCTTGCGCATTTCGCGGATTCCTACGAATTCACCTTTCAATTCAATCTGCTTTCTGGCATGACGCAGGATCATCTCACGGATTTCCTCTACAGATGGGCGTTCCAGCAATTCTCCTGTCTGGAAGTAATGATTCAGTTCGCGGAATAACCATGGATTTCCTCTTACTGCACGGCCAACCATAACGGCGTCGCATCCAGTCTGTTTCACCAGCGCTTCTGCTTTCAGCGGAGAATCTACATCTCCGTTGCCAATCACTGGAATGCTAATCGCTTTTTTCACTCTGCGGATAGTATCCCAGTCTGCTGTACCTGAATAGTACTGCTGTCTGGTGCGTCCATGCACTGCAAGTGCTGCTGCTCCCGCATCCTCGATGCGTTTCGCAATCTCAACAATATCTATCGGTTCATTTTCAAATCCTATACGCACCTTGACAGTTAATGGCTTACTGATAGCAGATGATACTTTTCGAACAATTTCTTCGATCAGGTTAGGATTCTTCAGCAATGCAGAACCCTCACCATTATTGACTACTTTCGGCACCGGGCATCCCATGTTGATGTCCAGGATATCAAATTCCCTGTCCTCAATGGATTTCGCAACCTCTGCCATGAGGTCCGGTTCACTACCGAAAAGCTGCATGGATACCGGATGTTCGCACGGATCGATTTCCATCAGGGCAATAGTATTCTTATTGTGAAAAGAAATCGCTTTGGCACTGATCATTTCCATACAGATCAGACCGGCCCCCTGCGCCTTGCAGAGAGTTCTAAATGGAAGATCTGTTACACCCGCCATTGGTGCAAGGACAAATGGATTGTCAATCTGCACATTTCCAATTTTCCACTGCATCTTCATGAATGGTTCTTTTGCCTGTACCGACTCATTCTTTGTCTGCATGGATTCAATCCTCACTGCCCGGTGTTTTCTTCAGTTCTTCTTCCGGGATGTCTCCGAGAAAGAATACTTTATAATACATTTCCAGAGATTCCAGAAGTTCTTTCTTGTCCTGCTGAAGCTGTTTGATCTTCAGTCCGCTTCCGATCTCATCGTAGCGGGCATCTGCTTCCAGAGCTTCTGTTTTAAACTGAAGTCTGCCGTTTTCGTCAAATTCCAGAGTCAGGATTCCTCCTACATCCTCTGTGTAAAGAACACACATGATCTGAAGCTCTTTCTTCACATGATCCGGAAGTGCATTGAAGTCCTGATTAAAATAAAATTTCTTCTCATAGGCACTTGCGCCGCAGAGAGTAATGTTGTCCTGATACATAAATTACTGTTTCCCTCTTTCGAAATTATTCAGAATCTTTATACATAGCTGTAAAGCCCACGCACTGAAACCTCTCCTGCGCTGACTTTCACAACTTCTTTATTCTGCCTTTCCACAAGCAGTTCACCTTTTTCATCAATCCCCCTGCAGATTCCTTCGAAACTTCTGTCACCATCGATCACTCTGACCAGCTGGTTCAGATTTGCAAGGATTCTGTGGTAATCATCCAGCAGATGAGTAAAATCACAGGTCTGGATAAATTTCTCATAGTTGATCTCGAAATATTTCATCACCAGTGCGATCACCTGATTTCTGTCATATTCATGACCGCCCTCCAGAATCAGTGAAGTCGCTTTGTCCTGCATTTCTTCCGGAAATTCTTTCAGGTTTACATTGATTCCTACTCCGATGAGAACATAATTGATCTTCACACCATTTGTTCCCATCTCGGTCAGGATACCACAGATTTTCTTCTTAGAGATCACAATATCATTGGGCCATTTAATACTTACGTTAAACCCCAGTTCCTCTGCTGCCTGTGCCACTGCCATTCCCATAACCAGTGTCAGCATAGACGCATACTGCGGTGAAAATTCCGGACGTAGGAGCAGTGTCATCATAATAGAGCTGCCCTCCGGCGCTTCCCATCTTCTGTCAAAACGTCCTCTTCCCGCAGACTGGAATTCCGCAACTGCCAGAGTTCCATGCTCTGCGCCTTCTTTTGCCAGACGCTTGATCCATGAATTCGTAGAATCCATTTCTTTTGCAAAATGGACGGTTTTGCCCGCCCATTTTGTGTTTATTGCCTGTGAAATTGTTTCTTCATTATACAGATGTGCCATTATTTGTTCTCCGGCTCTCCTAATGTTGCTACCATAACAGCTTTGATGGTATGCATACGGTTCTCTGCCTCATCAAATACTTTGGACTGCTCAGATTCAAATACTTCATCTGTCACTTCCATATCTGTCAGATTGAATCTCTCGCCCATTTCCTTTCCGATCTTTGTCTTAAGGTCATGGAATGCTGGCAGGCAATGAAGGAAGATTGCTTTCTCGCCTGCGTTCTTCATAACGTCTTTTGTTACTTTGTATGGTGTCAGGTCATGGATTCTCTCTGTCCATACTTCGTCCGGCTCACCCATGGATACCCATACGTCTGTGTAGATAACATCTGCATCTTTGGTTCCTGCCTGAACATCCTCTGTCAGAGTGATGCTTCCGCCGGATGCTTTTGCATATTCCTCGCACTGAGCAACTAACTCTGCGTTCGGGAAATATTTCTTGGTTGTGCATGCTACGAAGTGAATACCAAGTTTTGTACACGCAATCATCAGGGAGTTACCCATGTTGTAACGGGCATCACCCATGTATACAAGTTTACGTCCTTTTAAATCTCCGAAATGCTCACGGATCGTCAGCATATCTGCGATCATCTGTGTCGGATGATATTCGTTTGTAAGACCATTCCATACCGGAACACCTGCATGTTTTGCAAGTTCTTCTACAACTTCCTGACCAAATCCACGATATTCAATACCATCATACATTCTACCAAGAACTCTTGCTGTATCTGCGATGCTCTCTTTCTTGCCGATCTGGGAGCCTGTCGGATCCAGGTATGTGCTTCCCATTCCGAGATCATGAGCAGCTACTTCGAAAGAGCAGCGTGTTCTTGTACTTGTTTTTTCAAAAATAAGTGCAATATTTTTGCCTCTGTAATATTCGTGAAGCTCGCCGGCTTTCTTCTTTGCTTTAAGTTCTGCGGATAAATCAATAAGATATGTTATCTCCTCCGGTGTAAAGTCTTTCAGTGTCAGAAAGTTTCTTCCTTTTAAGTTCATAATAATTCTCTCCCCGATGTCATTTATTCTCTTTTGTTATTTGTCTGTCTCCGCTTTCGGATCAGTGACGATCTCTTTCAGCGAACTTGCCAGACCTGCGATTCCCTGAATATCCGACGGAATAATGATCTTGGTTGCCTTACCGTCTGCTGCCCTGGCAAATGCTTCCAGACTCTTCAGTGTCAGAACTGCCTCATCTGCTCCTGCCTCTCTGATCATACGGATACCCTCTGCATTGGCATTCTGAACTTTCAGAACTGCCTCAGCCTGTCCTTCTGCCTCCTTGATCATACGCTCTTTCTGAGCCTCTGCGCGGAGGATTGCTGCCTGTTTCTCAGCTTCTGCATCCAGAATTGCAGACTGCTTCTTACCTTCTGCAACAAGGATCGTAGATTTCTTCTGACCTTCTGCGATCAGGATTGCTTCACGACGTTCACGCTCAGCTTTCATCTGTTTCTCCATCGCATCCTGAATAGCTGCCGGAGGAATAATATTCTTTAATTCCACACGATTGACCTTGATTCCCCATGGATCAGTAGCTTCATCAAGAGAAGCTCTCATCTTGGTATTGATCGTCTCACGTGATGTAAGTGTCTCATCCAGTTCCATGTCACCGATAATATTTCTTAAGGTTGTTGCGGACAGATTCTCGATTGCCATGATCGGATTCTCCACACCGTAAGTATAAAGCTTCGGATCTGTGATCTGAAAGAATACGACAGTATCAATCTGCATGGTTACGTTATCCTTTGTGATAACCGGCTGCGGTGGAAAATCCACTACCTGTTCCTTCAGATTTACCTTTCTGGCTACTCGTTCAATAAACGGAACCTTGAAGTGAATCCCTGTACTCCAGGTTGCCTGATAAGCTCCCAGACGTTCCAGGATTACTGCATATGCCTGTGGTACAATGCGGACGCAGGATGCAAGGACCCATACCGCAATAACAATAATAACTATCAGAAAAAACACGCCCATAACTAATCCTCCTTATTCTGTTTTACGATAAGTTTCACACCTCGGATCTCTTCAATCGTTACAACGGTGCCTTCGCCGATTTTTTCGTCATCAGCAGAACGTGCAGTCCATTCAATGTCATTGATACGAACCTGGCCTGTCTGCGCCAGATTGTCAATCTCCTGAATCACAACTGCTTTCTTTCCAATCAGACTGTTTGCATTGGTCTGTATGGTTTCTTTGTTGAAGTACTTCATTGCCAGTGGTCTGGTAAAGATGAGAAGTACCAATGAAACACACAGAAACAGCAATATCTGTACAGTGAGGTTCGCTCCTGCATAACATGCAATAGCAGCGACCAGTGCGCCGCCGGCAAACCAGATGGTGGTCAGTCCTGCCGTAATTGCCTCTACAACAAGCAATAACGCAAGAATCCCAAGCCAGATCAAAGGCTGCATGAAACTCCTCCTTTCGTCTGCTATCGTCTCTGACGAGCAGCTTCATACATGAGAATTCCGGATGCCATGGCAGCATTCAGAGATTCTACTTTTCCACACATAGGAATCCGTATCAGACAATCAGCACTGTCTGCCGCTTCATCTGTCAGTCCTTTTCCCTCATTGCCGATCAGGAAAGCAGTTCCTCCTGTGTAGGATTCCTGATCATAAGAGTTCTTACCATGCAGATGCGCCGCAAATGTGCGGATATTTCTGTCTTTCAGTTCCTGTGCTAATGATACCACACTTTCCACATATAGGAAAGGCATTCTGTAGACAGAACCCATGGTTGATCGTATAACCTTCGGGTTTGTGATATCCACGCAGGTCTTTGTCAGAAGAACCCCGCTTACTCCGGCGCCCTCTCCTGTACGGAGAATAGTTCCCGCATTTCCCGGATCCTGCAGATCCTCCAGAATCATAACCAGCGGATTTTTCCCGCCGAGAATATCTTCTATTGTATAGGAAGGTTTCTTAAGCACTGTCATAATTCCCTGCGGCGTCTGCGTATCGCTCATCTGTCGAAAAACAGAATCTGCTACTATCTCATATGGAAGTTTCTCCACCTGAGCCATCAGTTCTGCATCACCGCTGAGAGCTTCTGATACATACACCTTCGAAATCCAATCCCTAGGTGCTTCGCCGAACATTTTTCTTCCTTCTGCAACAAAAAGCCCTTGTTCTCTGCGGGCTTTTGTTTTCTGGTTCAGCTGTATGATATTTTTTACCTGTCCGTTATTTACACTGGTGATCATATCTTATCCTCAATTTTCCGAAACCTTATTCAGGTCACTGTTTGCTCCTGCTGCAACAACTGTGCAGTCTGCCGGAAACACTTCATCCGGCGCCACATTCATATTCATCTTATCGCCATGCTTCAGACCGATCAGATTGATGTTATACTTTTCCCTGACCTTCAGCTCCCGAAGTGTTTTTCCTATCCATTCCCGCGGGATCTTAAATTCTGCCATACTGAAATCAGAAGAAAGCTCAAACATATCGACAAATCCACTGGAGAGAAGATTTCTTGCAACTCTGATACCCATGGAATGTTCAGGATAAATCACCTTATCTGCCCCTATTTTCTCCAGTATCCTGCCATGAAGAGAATTCATTGCCTTCGCCATGACAAAAGGAACTCCAAGTTCTTTCACCTGCATGGTTGCTGTAATACTGGCCTCCATATTCTCGGCTACTGCGATGACCGCAACATCTACATTCTGAACTCCAAGCGATTCCAGAATTCCCGGATCACGCACATCTGCCTTGACAGCATAGGAAACTTTCTCTGCAATATCCTGCACATTATCGTCTTTATCGTCAATGGCAAGTACATCGCAGTTCGCCTCTGCCAGAGTAAGGGCTACCGTCATCCCGAACTGCCCAAGACCGATCACTGCATAAGATTTGTTCTTCATTTTCTTCCTCATTTCTCTTTCTGAACATGTATTCGTTATCCTCTGCGAATATCCGCCTGACTGCCGAACCGTTACTATCCGATCATAATATCTTCTTCTGCCAGATGTGAATCTGCCGGCATTTTCTGTGTACGTACAGTCACTGCAGTTCCCAGAGTCAGCGGACCGATTCTTCCCAGATACATAGTCAGGATCACGATCCATTTGCCTGCTGTATTCAGGCAGGGTGTCAGCCCTCTGCTAAGTCCTACCGTTGCAACCGCAGATGTAATTTCATAAACAACATCTTCTATGGGTGCTTCCGGCATGGCAGCACACAACAGCATACTCATGAAAATAAGTACTGTAAGTACCATACCTGTCACTACGATCGCAGAACGGATGTAGCTGTCTCTGATTCTCCTGTGGTGTACTTCCACATCCCGTTTTCCCTGAAGATTGGATTTCAGACTCAGCAGAAGGACCGCAACTGTTGTTGTCTTAATTCCACCTGCTGTTCCCATAGGGGAACCACCGATCAGCATCAATATCAGGCACAGCATATAAGTTGCATTGGAAAACCGCTCCTGGCTTACAGTGAAAAATCCGGCTGTTCTTGTGGTAACTGACTGGAACAAAGATGCCATCCACTTCGTTCCCGGCGAATATGTCCCGATACTTTCCGGATTTCCATGATCAAACAGAAAGATCAGTACTGTACCGCCCACAACAAGTGTCAGCGTCATCATCAGCACAATCTTACTGTGAAGACGGAGATTTTTAAACATACGTCCCACCGGAAGTTTCCCTCTGATGACTCGTTTGATCTTATCCCAGATATCCCACCAGACCACAAATCCAAGTCCTGACATAATGATCAGTCCTACACTTGTAAAGTTTACGATCGGATCAGCAACATATTGAGCCAGGCTGTCCTCTCCCAGCAGATCAATACCTGCATTACAGAATGCAGATACTGCCGTAAAAACAGAATATCCCAGACCTTTTGCCAGACCGAACTGCGGAATAAATCGAACTGCATAACACACTGCACCGATTCCTTCTGCTCCAAACACACAGATCAGAACTTTCTTCACCAGCCTGACCATCCCACCCATTCTATCCATATTATAGGACTCCTGGATAACACGCCGGTTCCTCAGCGATATTTTCTTTCTCAGACTTATAAAAATAATACTGCCCAGGGAAATCAGTCCCACACCTCCGATCTGGATCAGGACAAGAATAATAATCTTGCCTGCCAGAGTCCAGTGAGTTGCCGTAACAACTGTCACAAGCCCTGTTACACATATACTTGTGGTTGCGGTAAACATGGCATCTGTAAAAGATGTGTGGTATCCGGGTGCCGTACAAAACGGCAGCCACAGAAGTAATCCCCCTAAGATAATCACTCCCGCAAAACCGAGGGTAATTATCTGAGCAGTATTTAATTTATGCAGTCTGTTATATAACTGCATCTTTTTATTCATTTGTTATTTGTTGTTTTTATCATAGTTATGAGAAAGTGACTGGCATACTTCCCACTGATAGTCAGAGATACCTTTCTGCATAGCAAGTGCTTCATTGATATCGAAGTCTACGAATTCACCGTGACGATATCCAACAACACGGCATGTCTTGCCTGCAACAAGAAGATCTACAGCCAGAGCACCCATCATAGATGCATATACACGGTCTTTACATGTCGGGCTTCCACCACGCTGCATGTGTCCAAGGATTGTAGCACGTGTTTCAATACCTGTGGCAGCTTCGATACGTTTTGCCATTGCTTCAGAATGGCCAATACCCTCTGCATTGATGATGATGTGATGCTTTTTGCCTTTCTTACGGCTCTCGATGATGTTGTTGATCAGCTTCTGCTCATCATAATCATATTTCTCTGGGATCAGAACGTCCTCAGCACCGTTAGCAATACCACACCACAGGGCAAGATATCCTGCACCACGGCCCATAACCTCGATGATACTGCATCTCTCATGAGAAGTAGAAGTATCACGTACTTTATCGATTGCTTCCATTGCTGTGTTTACAGCTGTATCAAAACCGATTGTATATTCTGTACATGCAATATCAAGGTCAATTGTTCCCGGAAGACCAATTGTATTAATTCCAAGGTTTGCAAGTTTCTGAGCACCTGCAAAAGATCCGTCACCACCGATAACAACAAGTCCGTCGATACCATGTTTTCTACAGATCTCTGCACCACGCTGCTGTCCTTCCGGTGTACGGAATTCTGCACAACGTGCTGTGTAAAGGACTGTACCACCACGCTCGATCGTATCAGATACATCTTTTGCGCTCATGTCAATGATCTCTTCATTTAACAGACCATTGTATCCTTTCAGAATACCTTTTACCTTCAATCCTGCGCTTAAACCTCTTCTGACAACTGCACGGATTGCAGCGTTCATTCCCGGTGCGTCACCACCGCTGGTAAGGACACCAATGGTTTTTATCTTCTTTTCTGCCATCTTTTCTTCCTCCATCTTATGAATCTATCTCATCTTTTTACTATACACATATTCGGGTATAGTTTAGCGCATTTTTATAAGTTTTTCAATCCTCTTTCTACAACTTTAACATTGGTTTGACCATATTTTTCGTACATGTAATTCATCCATGAGTCCTGTATTTGTGCATGATAACCAACTGGAAGCTTCTTTATGGCCTTTACATCTTTCAGATAGATCACAACAGTACTGTCACCAGGTGATCTTCGAATATCTGAGAGTAATTCCTGGGACAGTTGTGCATAGGCTTCTTTGTTGTCAAACTGGATCCAGATTTCTCTTGGCATGTTGTCAAACGGACAGATTTTCTCGAGGATCAGTTTGCTGGCACGGTCATCTTCTGCAGATACTCTTCCCTGGATAAACACTCTGGCATCTTCATTCAGAAACTGCTGGCTTTTTTCATAATCACGCGGGAATACAACTACTTCTACTGTTCCTACCAGATCTTCTACTGTCAGAAATGCCATGACCTTGTTAGTCTTTGTATATTTGATGGTTTTATCCGTAATCATTCCGCCAATGATCACTTTCTGACCGTCCATGACTTTCGGAAGATTTGTCTCTTCATCCTGCTGGAAATCAGAAGTCTTTGCGGAGATGGTTTTCTCCATCATTGTACGGTAATTCTCAAGAGGATGTCCACTGAGATAAATTCCCAGAACTTCTTTTTCATAACCGAGAAGTTCTTCCTTGCCAAATTCCTCTACGTTCGGCATGCGGATTTCGAATTCTTTCTTGTCTTCCTCACTGACCAGGTCAAAAAGACTCATCTGTCCCACAAGACTGTTCTTCCGCTCCTGGCTGATGTTATCTGCAATCTGCTGGTAGACCATCATCTTCTGACGGCGGTTGCCTTCCAGACAATCCAGCGCACCGGCTTTGATGAAGTTTTCTACTGCACGCTTATTCATCTGCTGTGTATTTCGCTCCATGAAATCCTTCAGTGAACGATACAGTCCGTTCTGTTGACGTTCACTTACCAGACTCTCGATGACCGGACGACCTACACTTTTAATCGCTGAAAGTCCGTATCGGATCGCACCGTTATCTACAGAAAAACCATACATTCCGCAATTGATATCCGGTGGAAGGATCTTGATTCCCATCTGGCGGCATACCAAGAAATACTCTGCTACTTTTGTCGGGAAATCAATAACTGAGGTCATCAGAGCTGCCATAAATTCTACCGGATAATAATATTTCAGATATGCAGTCTGATAGGAAACAACTGCATAAGCTGCTGCATGAGATTTATTAAACGCATACTTCGCGAAATCGATCATTTCATCGTAAATCTTATTGGCTGTTGCTTCATCGATCCCATTAGCAATACATCCCGGAACTCCTTCTGCTTCATTTCCATATACAAAGTTCTGGCGTTCTTTTTCCATGACTGCCGCTTTCTTTTTGGACATGGCACGACGTACAAGATCGCTTCGTCCAAGCGTATAACCGGCCAGGTTACGAACGATCTGCATAACCTGCTCCTGATATACAATACAACCATAAGTCGGCTTAAGGATCGGTTCCAGCTGAGGGCAGTCATATTTAATGGTATCCGGACGGTTTTTGCCACGGATATACTGTGGAATAAAATCCATCGGACCCGGACGGTAAAGGGAAATTCCCGCGATTACATCTTCAAGGCTCTGCGGTTTCAGTTCTTTCATGAAGTTCTTCATTCCTGCGCTTTCAAGCTGGAACACGCCATCGGAACGGCCGGTGCCGAGGGAGTCGAGAACTTTCTTATCATCATAATTTATTTTCTGCATGTCCAGAGTGACACCTGCATCCTTCTGGATCAGCTTTACTGCATTCTGGATCACAGTCAGGGTACGAAGTCCCAGGAAGTCCATTTTCAGAAGTCCCAGTTCTTCCAGTGTTGTCATAGTGAACTGAGTAACAATGGAACCGTCCTGTGCTCTGGAAAGAGGTACATATTCGGATACGTCTTTCTGGCTGATAACCACACCTGCCGCATGCATGGAAGTATGTCTTGGAAGACCTTCCAGGCGTCTCGCCATATCGATCAAATAATGAACATCATCCTGTTCTTCGTATGCTTTCTTCAGCTCCGGATTCATTTTCAGAGCTTTGTCGATGGTGATGTTCAGCTCCTGCGGGATCATCTTTGCAATGGAGTCCACCTGTGCATAAGGCATGTCCAGTACACGGCCAACGTCACGGATTACACCGCGGGCTGCCAGAGTACCAAAAGTAACGATCTGAACGACGCAGTCATCACCGTATTTGCGGCGCACATATTCAATTACTTCCTGTCTTCTCTCGAAGCAAAAGTCAACGTCAATATCAGGCATGGAAACTCGTTCCGGATTCAGGAATCGCTCAAAAAGCAGATCATAACGAATCGGATCAAGCTGTGTGATTCCCAAAGTATAAGCAACGAGACTTCCTGCTGCAGAACCTCGTCCGGGACCTACCATAATCTCATGGTCACGAGCATATTTGATGAAATCCCATACGATAAGGAAGTAATCCACGTAACCCATGTTCTTGATAGTAGATAATTCGTATGTCAGACGGGATTTTAATTCCTCTGTAACCGGATGATAGCGCTCTTCCAGCCCTTCGAAACAAAGTTTATTCAGGTATTCCCAGGATGTAAAACCATCCGGTACATCGAATCGCGGCAGCTTGGTTACACCGAATTCAATCTCTACATGACATCTCTGAGCAATCTTATGAGTGTTCTCCAAAGCTTCCAGAGCATATGGGAAAAGCTGTGCCATTTCTTCAGGGGATTTCACATAATACTGCCCACCTTCATACCGCATTCGATCCTCATCTGCAAGTTTCTTGTTAGTCTGCAGACAGAGAAGGATATCGTGCGGTGCAGCATCCTCTGCCATTGTGTAATGCACGTCGTTGGTTGCTACCAGGTCAATTCCTGTTTCTTCGTGCATACGCAGAAGTTCCTGATTAACTACCTGCTGTGCAGGAATTCCGTGATCCTGTAATTCCAGGAAGAAGTTTCCCTTTCCAAAAATGTCCTGATAACGGAGAGCTGCTGCCTTTGCATCTTCGTACATTCCTCTCTGAAGATATCTGGCAACCTCACCTGCAAGGCAGGCACTTAATGCAATAATACCTTCATGGTATTCTCTCAACAGTGACAGGTCTACTCGAGGTTTATAATAAAATCCCTCTGTGAAACCTTTCGATACAATTTTCATCAGGTTTGCGTATCCCTGATTATTCTCTGCCAGAAGAACCAGATGGTAATATCTGTCTTCTCCGCTTCCTGCTTCACGGTCAAATCGGGAGCCGGGAGCTACATAAACCTCACATCCCAGGATCGGATTGATTCCCTCGGCCCTTGCTGCACGGTAAAAATCGATCACACCGTACATGACTCCGTGGTCTGTGATCGCCGCGCTGTCCATGCCAAGTTCCTTGACACGAGCTACATATTCTTTTATTTTATTGGAACCATCCAGCAGACTGTATTCTGTATGGACGTGAAGATGTGTAAACTCCAACTTTGTATCTCTCCTGTTCTTATGCTTTAACTATTATATTGGTTATATTATCTGCAATTATTTTGCAAAAAATTTTTCGTCCGGCAGATTATTGAATCTGCCAGACTATACTATTTTTCTATGTTTATGCAGTTCTTTTTACTTCGCATAGATTCTCTTATCTTTAATTTCTACTTTGCCTTCCTTCATCAGATGTCCGATGGCACGTTTGAATGCACCTTTGCTCAGGCCAAATTCTCTCTGGATGACTTCCGGTGATGCTTTATCATCGAATGGAAGAACACCGGCAAATTCATTGATAACTTCAAGAACATTCTCTGCATCCTCATTGATCTGCAGATATGCTTTCTGGCGGTCTGTAACGTTCATTTTTCCGTCTTCTTTTACTTCGCTGACACGCAGTTCCAGAATCTTGCCCGGACGGTATTTTCCCTTTGCTTCTCGTGCAGGGATCAGTGCGGAATATTTGTCATCAACAGCTACGAATACACCGAATTTGTCGCTGATTTCATAGACACGCCCCTTTACCATATCTCCTACTACATAAGGAGTTCTGGTGGAAAGGTAGTGATAAACCTTCATAGTTGCGCAAAGGCGGCTGCTCTTGTCGATATAGAGCGCTACCAGTACATCTTCGCCTTCTCTTACTTTCAGAGTCTGCTCATGATATGGAAGCAGGAGGTCTTTTTCCAGTCCCCAGTCAAGGAAAGCACCGATTCTGGTTACCTGAGATACTTTCAGAACTGCTGTCTGGCCTACCTGAAGTTTTGGCTCTTTTGTTGTTGCAATGAGACGGTCCTGAGAATCTTTGTAAATAAATGCTTCGATGCTGTCGCCCTCTTTTGTTCCTTCCGGAACCTGTTTGGACGGAAGAAGTACACGGTTCTTTGCATCCGCATGCATATCCTCACCAAGATATACACCAAAATCTACGGACTTTACTACTGTTAATTTCTGTTTTTTTCCTAACTCTATCATATAATCTCCATTTCTGTTGTGTTATTAAAGAGAATCTAAAACTGTGCCATACTGTTTCAGAACATTTTCCTTCATCTTTTGAAAGCAGGGAATATACTCTTTCAAAATTATCTTTACCAAATCTTCAGCTGCTTTTTTATCATATATATGTGTCATATCATTGCGGGATTTCAGCATAGAAAGCCATGTGTCCTCATCAATAAAATCATATACAAAATACGCTGCTTTTAAAATCTCTCTTGGGGAACCTGTATTCGCTACGCTGTTTCCTTCATATTTGAGAAGTT
Organism: Blautia sp. HCP3S3_D9; assembly: GCF_052063845.1. Lineage (NCBI taxonomy): Bacteria > Bacillati > Bacillota > Clostridia > Lachnospirales > Lachnospiraceae > Blautia > Blautia sp. HCP3S3_D9. Next base: position 24,549 of record NZ_JBQHWS010000003.1, on the reverse strand, counting down.
CCTTTAGAACTTTCCATCCCAACTCAAATTGAATGGAAAATTTATCAATAATTCCACTTACAATAAACTCATTATTGATATCTTCATCTTTCGCTCTTTCTAAAACATTCAGATGTGAAACAAAGTTATCAAACTTTTTCATAAAGAACGATCCCCTCTTTCTTAATCGACAGCAGCAATTTTTCATCTATCTGCTTACCCAGATCCACAATATCAAAATCCAATAATGTAGAAGTAGTATCTTTGACATCTAAGGTAAAACCTGTAATATTCCCATCTTTAACCGCCAGATCAATATCACTGGCACGATAAAAATCACCTCTTGCTCTTGATCCAAACAAAATCACCTTTTTTACCTGATATTTATCTGCAAGATTTCTGATCTCATCAATTACGATTGGCTTTATTCCTGTTTTTTCCAACTTTTCCATTTATTATCTTACCTTTCTGTCAGGTAGTTTTTTCTACTCTATCATGTATTATTTTGAAATACTATAATACTGAAGCTTTTCATTTCAGTATAACACAAATAATAAAGGCGGCACAATGCCGCCTTTGTATTTTTATTATCTTATTTTACTTCATACTTTCTATCCATTTGCACGCCAGCTCCATCCATGACTGACATTCTTTTTGTATACATCCTCCATCTACATGGCTTGTCTCTTCGCTTGCCAGACTAAGACCATGTCCACCTACCGGATAAAGGTGCATTTCCACCGAAACTTTAAATTTCCGCAGTGCATTGAAAAACAATAAAGAATTTTCTACAGGAACGCAGTCATCTGTTACTGTATGCCATAAGAATGTCTGTGGCGTATCTGCAGATACCTGAAGTTCCAGAGACTGTTCTTTTCTCTTATCCGCATCATTATAATCATCTCCTAACAGGCATTCAAAAGATCCTGTATGTGCAAATTCCCCGGAAGTAATAACCGGATAGCTTAAGATCATACCGTTTGGTTTTACCATCTCAGAAGTTACCCCAAGTGTCTCTGCAATAAAGCTTTTCTTCCAGAAAACACCAAGACTTGCAGCAAGATGTCCTCCTGCTGAAAATCCCTGCAAAATAATCTTGTCTGTATTAATATGAAATTCTTCTGCATGTTTTCTCAAAAATGCTACTGTTTTTGCCAGCTGCAAAAGTGCCAGCGGATATCTGGCAGGCTCTACGCTATAACGCAGGATCACTGCATGATATCCCTTTGCCAGATATTGCATGGCAATTGGTTCTGCTTCTCTGTCGGAAGTCATGGAATAGCCACCACCCGGGCAGATCACAACTACCGGACGCTTTCTGTTAATATGCATTTCAATGGAATTATCCAGAAAATATGTATACAGGTCTGCTGTTTGTTTATATCCGGTTATAGATATTTCTATTTTTTTATATATCATAAGTTCCTCCATATTTATGAAAAGGGAAGAACTTACTTCAGGTTCTTCCCTTTTCATATCTCTTATTTATATTTCATTGTTAAGTAGATAAAATCATCCGCTTCAATACCTGCTTGATCCGATTAATTCTTATTTATTTCCCTGACCATAATATGCATTTGCACCATGCTTTCTGTAGTAGTGCTTATCCTGCAGATCCTGTGGAGCAGGTTTTACCTGTGGGTTGATCATCTCGCAACGTGCTGCCATTTTTGCAACTTCTTCAAGAACTACTGCGTTATGTACTGCTTCGTGCGCATCTTTGCCCCATGCAAATGGTCCGTGGTTTTTGCAAAGCACTGCAGGTACTGCTTCATAATCTTTATCTTTGAACACATCTACGATCAGGAGTCCTGTGTTCTTCTCATATTCATCAAATTCTTTGCCTTCCAGACAACGTGCACATGGAATTTCTCCATACATGTAGTCTGCATGTGTGGTTCCATAGCATGGAATTCCTCTTCCTGCCTGTGCCCAGCTTGTTGCCCATGAGGAATGTGTATGTACCACTCCACCGATATTCGGGAATGCTTTGTACAATTCCAGATGAGTTGCTGTATCAGAGGATGGGTTATATCTTCCTTCTACTTTATTTCCCTCCAGATCCATAACGACCATGTCATCCGGTGTAAGTAAATCATAGTCTACTCCACTTGGTTTGATAACAAAAAGTCCTTTTTCTCTGTCGATTCCGCTGACATTACCCCATGTAAATGTAACAAGTCCGTATTTCGGAAGATCCATATTTGCTTTGTAAACTTCCTCTTTTAATTTTTCCAGCATAGTTTCCTTCTCCTTTTGCTTTTTCAATTATATTTTCTGCAACGATTTTCATATTCTTCCAGTTCTGTATTCCTGCACAATATCTCAACCGGAAAATATCCTGCTGTTACTTGCATTATATCACTTGTACGGTACATGTACCAACTTGTATCTTGCTATAAACATAACGAAATAAATGTTACTGTACACTCCGTGCACAGTAACAAATAAATACCGGGGTATCATTCCTACAAATTTCCTTATTTCTCCGCAAGCTCCACAATTGCATACGGCTTCCCCTTCTCATCATCCAGAGATACAACGACTTTCCCTGATTCCACTTTCGCCTTCGGCCAGATCATATCACCCAGCTTTGCCTGCATCTTATACTCTGCACGCATCTGATATACTTTGAAATCTTCCGGCAGGAAATCTTCTGCCATACAGATATACTGACAGTTGTTTACATGATGATTGGTATCAAGGTGATGCTTCTGCACTGTGAATGATTCCTGTGAAATCATATCATCCGGCAGTTTGATTTTTCTCGGTGCATAATCCATTTCCAGCTTTTCACTGAGTATGTAATTGTCTGTATCTGCAGGTGTCAGTCTCGCCGGAATTCCTGTACTGATGGCCAGATGTGTCCAGTTGGAGTTCGCCCAGGCAAGCTTCTTCCCATCCATTGTTTCTATGGTGAAATTACGCATACCCATGAATCCTTTGAAATCATAAGGTGCTGTCGTGATCCTGATTTCTGTTCCCATAGCAGGATATTCATCCACAATTACCTGCCAGGAAGAAAGAACCCACGCTCTGTCTCTTGCCTTCAGCACGTCTCCTCCAAGCCCGACCGACTCCGCATGAAATGTACAGCAATCCTGAAAATAATTCAAAACACCCGGTAATGTCAGTTTACCGTTCTCACCTGTCTCACTGTATCTGACTCTGCTGTTAAAACTGTAATTCATTTTTTATGTCCTCTTTTCTTATGAATCATTATGGTGTATTTATCTCTTGCATATCATCGTTATTACATGTAAAATTATACTATCAAAACACAGGAAACCTTCAGGTATCTTGGTTCTCTTGGATTAATCTCAATTTTTTCTCTGATATGCCGGATATGCACTGCCACTGTATTATCTGCTGCAACTGCTTCCTCATTCCAGATATTTTCATAGATCTGATTAATGGAAAACACCCTTCCCTGATTCTTCATCAGCAGAAGAAGGATATTGTACTCAATCGGTGTCAGCTTCACCACATCACCGTCTACCCTGACTTCCTTCAGGTCATCGTTTATGCTCAGACCTCCTGTCTCGTAGATATGATCATTCTCCACAGGCACTGCTGCTCCCAGTCTTGTGTATCTTCGAAGCTGTGATTTCACTCTTGCAACCAGTTCCAGTGGATTAAAGGGCTTTGTCACATAATCATCAGCTCCCACATTTAATCCCAGGATCTTATCCGCATCTTCTGATTTTGCAGAAAGAATAATGATCGGAAGAGGATTCTCTTCTCTTATTTTTAAAGTAGCCCGGATGCCATCCAGCTTCGGCATCATAATATCTATGATCAGCAGATCCACCGGCTGACTGCGCAATGTATTGATTGCTTCCAGACCGTCATACGCTTTGAAAATCGTATATCCTTCCTGTTCCAGATAAATACTGATTGCCTCCACGATGTCTTTATCATCATCGCAGACCAGAATATTTGTCACTTTTTGCACCTCCCTCTTTGCCAGAATACCTGTTATATTTTCCATAACTTTATAAATCCGCTACTTCATTTCAGGTTCTTTTGGCTGTTTATTTGTTTTACTGATATTAGAATAATCTTTGCATCTTAATATGAAAGGGACAAATTCTTAAGATTTTCTTATGATTATTCTGTTACCTTTACCAAACTGCGTTCTGGATCCAGTTCTACCCTGTCTCCTTCATCAATCTCATGCGCGTACAGCCAGTCATCCTCCACTTTTATGGATTCTTCCTCACCGTTATCTCCTTGCAGAATTACACGAACCATATCTTTCATTCCTTCAGGTCTGCCTTCGCAGCCAAAATCCAGTTCTTCGATTCGTTCTACTGTATACATTCTCATTACCGCCTTACTCTATATCATTTACTCAGGTAAATGTCCTGTCATCAGAAACTTTCTATTTATACCAAAAATATCATCCTGCTTACCATGTTTCTCACTTAAACCAGTTACTTGTCCAATCCTGTTATTTTTCTGTATTGAACACATATTTATCCAGTCTGTCGAATGCTTCCTGTACTCTGCTGAACGGTAATGCCAGATTCATTCTGATCGCACACGGATGCAGGAACATTCTTCCATCCTGCCATGCAACACCAACATCCCATCCGGCTTTCTGCACTTCATCAATGCTCTTTCCATGTTCTTCACACCATTTCGTTTTGCCTGTCAGTCAATGATGGACTGGAAATATTCTTCTCTTGGTGCGAAATATCCATATGCCGGATGCTTCGCACGCTCGATGATTGCTTCCGGAATGGTCGGTACTGTAGGAAAATTCATATCTGCTACCCACATTGGAATAATGTCAAATCCCTCTTTCGGTTTTGCCGGACTCATTTCTCCGGTACCTAACCCATCTACTGCAATCGCATCCATATTGTGTCTGTCTATGATTGATGTAAAATCGTATTTCATGTTCTTTGTAAATCCTCCCAAATAATTTAAAAGTCCGGATCATTCGACCCGGACTTTATTATATCATTCTGCATATGTAACTTCTATCTGAAAATTTCACATAGTCTCTCAAACGAATTTCTCTACATTCACTGCTTGTTTATAACTGAATCGCTGCTTTACAGTTTATCAGAAAATATTTAATCTCTCTGATATAAGTAAATCCCCAACCCAAAGTCAGTTATGCCACAATCAACGACATCAGATAGAATGGAGTTTTATCTTTTGTATCTGTGTCCTCAACGATAATCTCTACTTTATGTTTCTTATGGATCCCATGATGCAGGATTGGCTGCAGATACAGGCAGTCACCCCAGTCTTCATCGAAATTACTGTCTAACAGGATTGGATTTTTATCATCCTCATCAAAGATCAATGTCGCTTTTACTGCTGGACGTCTGATTGTTTTTCGATACTGAACAGCAATGCATCTCAATTTCGCTTTCGTGATTATGCTGTATTTTTTCTCTCTGTTTTTGTTAAAAATTCACGCAAAAAGACACCTCTTTCGAAGTGCCTTTTCCATAAATCATTTTTTTCTGTTGATCAGGTAATACAATCCTCCCATTCCTGTAACTATCATACAGAGCGGCAGAACTCCCCTTGCCAGCGGCGAAATAAACATGATCTGTCCCATAACAACCGGTCCCAGGGACTCGCCTATATTTTCCGTAAAATTATAAATACCGATAGACTTGTCTTCCCCGTATTCTTTTACAGACTCCAGATCCAGGAAGTACATCTGCTGGACAGGTTTTCCAAAGCATGCACTGATTCCCATAAGGATCAGCGCCAGGATCATTCCCGGTAATTTCGGATAAACCAAAAAGACAAGCAGTGCCAGAACATTTAATCCACATGCCAGATACATGGAAGAATTTTTCATTCTCTCAATCGTCCACTGTGTCATTTTATTTCCAAGGATTACCGGAATCTCCGCATACAGAAGAAGCAACAATGTAGACGTTAATTCCGAAAATCCCGCATTGTCGCAAAACAGCGGTACATAATAAAATATAAAACTTCCAAAGATAATATACGGATTCTGGATCAGGACAAAGAAGCTGCTAACTGCCTTATCTGCCAGAAATTTTCCTGCACCGATTTTATCGGAAGTTTCATTTTCTTCCTCTTCTTCAGCAGAGTCCCTATCCAACATCGCACCAATTGCTATGATCACAACCACAAGAAGAACCCATGTTGTTGAAACAAAGATAAAAACATTTCTCTGTCCAAACTGTACAGCCAGAAGACTTCCAAGCATAATGCCAAAATTCAGACCTGCAAGGTACGCGCTGTTATAAACAGCCAGTCCCTCCATCCTGCTCTGAGGATCAACAATCCTGCTGATCAGGATATAAACTGCATTCGTCATAAATCCTACGCCAATTCCATCTAAGATCAGACCCACAACGATCAGAATATAGGACGGCGCTGTAAAAAGCATCAGATTTCCTGCAAAAGAACATAAACCGCTCAAAATGGCAAGCTTTCTGATTCCCAGTTTTACTGTAAGCTTCTGGCATATCAGTGATGTCACTCCTATCACAAAGATATTAATGGTAACAGGCAGAGACGCCGCCAGTTCTGTATTGTGAAAATGAGCATTCTGAACATAACGCATCAGATATACCGGAAGAAAAGATGCTGTCATGTTATAAGCTGCAAATACGCCAAATATGATCAGCCTGATCCAGTGACATGGGAAAATACCACTCTCCTGTTTCTCTCTTTCCTGAAATTTTCTCTTATCTTCCAGAAAAGCCAGTACCTCCTCAAAGAAGATACAGAACAGTAAAACAAGTACTGCCAGTACTGCCACAATACTTTTAATAATGTCCGTTAATATCTGGTCCAGTACGATCAGCTCTGTTCCAACTGCAACCACACCGGTAACTTCGCCGGACGCATTTTTTACGGGAACTTTTATGTAAGTATAAGTTCCGGCAATATCATCTTTTCCCTTATTCCATACTGCCTTTCCTGTTTCATATACCTGCTGCACTTCCTCGGTTTCCACTTCATCCAGAGGAAAATAATTTCCAATAGACTGGTCAAGATATACAACCGCATACGCTTCTTTCTGCTCATCCAGCACCAGAATATTGCAATAAATATTCTGATAGAATTCGATATCTGTCGGAAAGCTTTCCGTCATAATGCGACTGACATTCTGAAAAGCTTTTCCGTCGTAATCCGCTGCTGTTTTTATTGAACTTATATCTTCATTCTTCAACTGTTCTGCTTCCATATAAGCAGCAATTTCAATCTGTTCTTCTACTTTTCCCTTATAACTGCTCCGAAATTCCCGAAGCAGCATTCCGGATACAGTTGCGGCTACCAGGATCAGCATGGCTCCGATCAGAAGTCCCAGTCGTTTCGTACCCGACAGAGCATAAGCATATTTTCTGATCAGCATGAGCAGAAAATAGATACATCCCATTGCCCCTGTGCAGAGCAATCCTGCAGAAATGATCCACAAAACCTCAGGTATTATTTCCGTGTGAATCTCTGTCAGAACATCTAACTTCGTTCCATCCATCTGCCAGATTTCCCCGGATTCTGCACCTGTCAGGAAGATCATATCTGCATTTTCTTTTCCCGGAAAAACAGTAAGTGTATCTGTGTCCTCTACTATCGTAACTGCAGTGTTATCCGATCGTACCAGCATCACCATGCGGTTACGGATATCTGTATAAAACAGTTCTCCAGCCGATGAAATTCCTAATCTGTAAGGAATTCCATCTGAATATTCGCACTGATTTACATCAAATATTTCACGCACCTCTGTCTGCTGCGCAACATTTTCTGCTTTATATATTTTTCCATCTTTATCCAGTACAAAGAGACTGTCCTCAAAGAAAACACAATCACTGATCCGGGTTTCAGCATCACTGTAATTGAGCTCTGTTTTCTGATCCCGTTCTACTTCTATCTGATCTTTATTTAGAATCACATACTGCAATTTCCCATGCTGCAAAGACAATCCATAAATCCTGTGTTTATAAACCCACTCTGAACTGTAATCCCACTGTCTGACCACTTTCTGATTTCTTCCATGCGAGTCATAACTCAGAATGATTTCCTCCGACAAATGCATTCCATCCCAGCAGCTTGCCTGAAGATAAAGATTTCCTGATTCATCTGCGCAGAAATCATCAATATATAAAGTCTGCTTCTGGTCATCCTGAGGATTCTCCATACTGTACAGCAGTTTATTCTGCTGATCCATGCATAACAATCGCTCATGTCCCTGATCCAGAAGATATCGTCTGCCATCCTCTCCCTCTTTGAATGAATATGCCTGACTGATCGTCACTTTTCCCGGATACGCGAATCCGGTAAAGTATAAATAAAGAAATCCCAGCAGGATCATTACAGGAAAAATGGCGAGTAATTTCACATTCCATTTTCTTTTTTTCATAAATAATCCTTATACTCCTGCTCTGCGTGATAAACGGTATTTCTGCCGTCAGCACTCAGTTTCTCAGGATACAAAATACAGCTTAAATTTAAAATTCCTTTATGTGCTCTTGCGCATTTTCGATAAGAATCTGTCTCATCCACACTGTCAATTTCCAGAATGTCCTTAATCCCCAGCAGATAAAAAGGCAATGCCGGCATAGAAATATAATCCTTTACAGATTCCTTTCTATTCGGCATAGCAGTTATCATGCGAAGTATTTTATTTCGTTCTATATGAGGAACCCTCTCCTCAAAAAAACGCTCACATAGTTCTGTATCTCTCTCATGTACAACCAGACACCTGACATTCGGGTAGCTTTTTTCCAGAGAATAGATCAGATCCAGATAAAGCTCACTGATCCTCCAGGATACTTTTCTGAAATCTTTTAAAATCTGCTCCTTTTTATCCTCCGGCATTTCAGAGATCACTGCTGAAAGGTACTTTACATAAGACATATCCGGAAGTGGGATCACCGCCACTGCATGCAATGCTTCTGCTGCCTCAAAAACATAAAGAATACTCTCATATTCCTGATGTGTAAGTCCTTTCTTTTTATCATGAAAAATAACTCTTTCGATGCTTTGTGCATGATCTTTAATGAAAGACTCCATATCTGTTTCCAGAAATCCTGTACTCTCACCGTATCTTTTTCCTGTACAATAATCAAAAATGCAGGTATCTCCATCCTGCAGCATAACCTCTACCTCTACTTCGTGAGCACCAAACAGGCAGGGGCCTCCCTCTACAGCTACCGGACGGTTCTGTTCCAGTGCTTCCTGCAGTTTACTCAAATTAGCTGTAAAATACGGTGTCTGTTCTCTGTCCGGAAATTTTACTTCCGACAACTCTGGTACCTTTCGAGCAATTCTCTGGAAAACTGATACATCTACCGTATTTTTAAACCGGATTTCTTTTTCTCCGGGATTATCTCCGGTGATCTCATAAAAATCACCGGAAACAATTGGATAATCAAACAGTTCTTTCTGCTCTGCACAATAAGAAGTTTCTTCGATCAGGGTATGTTTATTCTCTAATATGTTTCTTAAACTTGTTATCATTTGAATTCCTTAAACTCCATACACAACATTGTAATATCGTCAAACTGCTCTGCCCCATCTGCGAATTTATCTACATCCGCACGTATATTCTTAAGCATCTGATCCAGTTCCGTAGTCTTATTTTCCTGCAGTATCTGCACAAGACGATCCATTCCATACTGTTCTTTCAGAGGATTAACCGCCTCCGGAATACCATCTGTATACAGGAGCAGTCTGTCACCTTTTTTCAGATTCATTGTTCCTGATTGATACTGTATTCCCTCAAGTCCTGCCAGTACAAAACCAGCCCGGGTCTGATATACTTCCCATGAATCTTTATCCTTATGATAAACAATCGGCTTTTCATGTCCTGCATTTACAAACTCCATCTCACCGGTCCGAAGATCGATCACTCCCTCAAAAGCAGTGATAAACAATTCTTCTTTATTGGATTCACACAATAGATCATTTACCTTTGTAAATACTTCTCCCAAGGAACCACCAAAGTTTGAATAATCCTTGATCAGTGTCTTTCCAATTACCATAAACAAAGCTGCCGGCACTCCCTTACCTGATACATCTGCCATAACAACTGCCAGGTGATTTTCGTCGATCATAAAGAAATCATAAAAATCACCGCCAACTTCTTTTGCAGGGGACATACTTGCGTAAATATCAAACTCCGAAACATTTGGAAACGGAGGGAAAATACATGGCAGCATACTTGCCTGTATTTCGGTAGCAATACTTAATTCTGATTCGATCCGTTCCTTTTCCTTTGTTTCACGAAGCAGAGTGTTCATATAACTTTTCAGGTCATTAGATAAAGTGATCAGCGAGTCTGACAAGGTCTGTATCTCATCTCCTGAATGAATTTCAGGATCCGTAAATTCCAGTTCTGACGGCAACAAACTTTCATGGCTTTTTTTTACAAAATCATTTGCTGCATCATCCAGTTTCTGGATCGGCACAACAACTCTGCGGCGTATCCAGCGATATAACGCAATGAAGAAAATCACCGCAATAATAATTCCCGCTGCTGCAATGCTCTGAATGTATCTTGTGAGTACATCAACCATTTCTTTTATGGAAACATCCACTGCCAGAACAGCTATCGCTTCGCCTTTGCTGTTTCTGACTGCTTCCAGTCCACTGTACATATATCCAAAAGTAGTTTTATTTGCATAATAAGTAATGCCTTCGCTGGACATAGCTGAAATATAATATTCAGCTACTTTCTCGCTATATTCCGACCCTGAAAGTTTTCCTAAATAGGCATTGTCTGTATCATTCATTTCTTCTTTACTGATACCGGATATTACATACATCATATTATCCGGTTCTTCCACCTTCAGAGGCTTAACCATGTAGATATACTCAATATCGTAACTGTCTCTGATCTGATTTAATAATTTTTGTCTGTTTTTATATTTTTCAGATTCTGTCAGCGTGTTTATACACTGTTCCAGATCATCTCCATCCAGATCTCCGGCTGCCATAGTAAGTATACCTGATATGTATTTTTTATAGTGATTTATGGTACTTTTATAATAAATAGCAATACCAATACATCCCATACCAATGCAAATACATAATGAAAAAATGATACTGATGATCATCAGATTCGTTCCCAGATGTTTCTTCTTTTTTTCATTCATATTTAATTGTTTCCTTTACTTAAATTTTTTCTGATACTTGTTGTCAGGCGAGTCAAACATACAAATTATAAATCTTTTATCAGTTTCAAAATATTCTGTCCGTCTACATATTCATATAAAACTTCATCCATCATTTCCTTAACCAGAAAAATCCCCAATCCACCAATTTTTCTTTCTTCTATATCCAGGGTAACATCCGGATCTTTATTTTCTAACGGATTATAAGGAATACCTCTGTCTATAAAAACCAGTTCCAGTCTCTTTGGAGAATCTTCTATCTCAACCTGTACCGTTGCCTCTCCACTTCCTGGTGCATAAGCATAATACGCAATATTGCTGAATATCTCATCTATCACAATATCAATCTCCATCTGCACTTTCATAGAGCATTCATTTTTTTCCAATATAGAATTCACAAAATCAGTAACTAACGCTATATTTTCTATTTTGGCTTCTGCTGTAATACTTTTCAAATTCACTTCTCCTCCTTCACAATATTCTAAAAAAGGATTCTGTTATAACTCCAGAATCCCCTTTTTTGTATTTATTCGATTGTCAGTATGTCTACAAAACCTGTGATCTCAAACACTTCCTGTATAACATCACTGACATGGATCAATTTCATACTTCCTTTTGCATTCATAAGTTTCTGTATCTTCAGAATGACACGCAGACCAGCCGATGAAATATATTCAAGCCCTGCAAAATCAAGTACAAGCTCCTGCGTATTCGCTAATTCTTTCCCGGCAAAAGCATCCAGTTCCGGAGCTGTTGCTGTATCTAATCTTCCGGTCAGAAATACTGTATCCTTTGTTCCTTCATTTTTCTTTTCGATTGTTAAGCTCATTGTTTCTCCCTCCATTTTCAGATAATTGAGCAATTATAATTTCTTATAATACTTGTTCTAACTATATCATTTATATATTAAATCTGAAAAGTACTTTTTATTATTATTTAGAGTTTCTCATTTGCATTTTCTCAATATTTTGGTAATTATTTAACAATTTCCGCAAATACTTTATATTTTCTTATTTATTTCATACAATATTATTTATTTTTTCCACATGTAATGGTACAATACAAAAAAAGCTAATGTACGGAAAGTACCATGCTTTACAAGGGAGGTTTTATTATGAATCAGGAAAACATGACAAAAGTCTATGCCAACAGCGACAGTCGTATTCAGCTTAAGGTAATTCCAGGACATTTCGTAACATCTCAGTCCCATATCACGCATTACCTTGATCTCACAACCATGAAATCAAGAACTGCTGAAGCCCAGCGTATTGCACACGAACTTGCTTCCAATTATGAAGTTTCTACTCCAATTGATACTATCATCTGCATGGACGGACTGGAAGTAATTGGTGCATATCTTTCAGAAGAACTTACCAAAGCCGGAATCTTCTCCATGAACGCACACCAGACAATTTACGTGATCACACCTGAATTCGGTAATTCCGGACAACTTATCTTCCGTGATAATTATCAGCCAATGATCAAGGGTAAAAATATCCTGATCCTGAACGGTTCTATCACCACTGGTTCTACTTTATCCAAGACAATTGAAAGTGTCCTTTATTATGGTGGAATTATCCGTGGTGTTGCAGCTATTTTCAGCAGAGTAGAAAGCGTTGCTTCTCTCCCTGTACATGCCATTTTCAACGCCAAAGATGTACCGAATTACCATTCCTATCCATCCAACAACTGTCCAATGTGCCAGAAAAAACAGAAAATTGACGCACTGGTCAGCGGTTATGGATATTCTGCATTGTAGAAAAACATCCTAAAACAGAATTTGTTTCTTAAAAATAAAACTATCCTGAACAAGCAACAAAGCCAAACAGCCTTGTACTTGTCAGGATAGTTTCTTTCTTATATTTTATTTCTTTATCGTGCCATTCGGTAAATCTCCGCCATATCACTCTGACAAAGCACTTTTGCAGATCCCAGGCAAGGCGAGTAACCCATAACATACTTTATCTTTTCTACAATTTGAATATAAATTACAAGCATTTTTCTTTCTATACGCCAAAAAGCACCTCTTATTGAGGTGCCTCATGTAGCAGGGCTACAAGGATTCGAACCTTGAACTGACGGAGTCAGAGTCCGTTGCCTTACCGTTTGGCGATAGCCCTTTATATTTTGTTTTCGCTACTTCGTTCGCGACAATGAGTATTATATATTAGTCTTCCGGAAAATGCAACCCCTTTTTTGAAATTTTTTTAATTTTTTTTATTTTTCTTCAAAAAAGCGAAAATACCGCCTATTTCAGGGACTTTTTTTATGTATTCCGGGTAAAATTATGCTATAATCAAGAAAACCTTGCTGCATTCACTTAGGATTAACAATTCATCATTCTATGATGACCATAGAACTGCAGCCGAAATTCTTCAGTGCTTCATTCCCTGACTGGTTCCGCGATATAATACGGTTTCCCCAACCTTATTAGTTGAAGTGCTGACACTCATTCTCGTCTGCGTACAAAAAACGACGAAAATATAAAAAAAGAAATTTTAATAATAATACACTCTTTACAATGAGACATTATTATTAACAAAAAAGGAGAGCTTATTATGAGAGCAAATAACCTTACTCTGCTCACAGACCTTTATGAACTTACTATGATGCAGGGCTACTTTAAGAATCCGACAAATCAGACCGTTATCTTTGATATGTTCTATCGTATCAACCCATGCGGCGGCGCATTCGCCATCACTGCCGGACTGGAACAGATGATCGAATATATTGAGAATCTCCATTTCACAGACGAAGATATCGAATATCTGAGAAGCCTGAATATTTTTGCGGATGACTTCCTTGAATATTTAAGAAACTTCGAATTCACAGGTGATATCTATGCAATCCCTGAAGGAACTGTTGTATTCCCAAGAGAACCTCTTGTAAAAGTTGTTGCGCCGATCATGGAAGCACAGCTTGTAGAAACTGCCATTCTGAACATCATCAACCACCAGAGCCTTATCGCCACCAAAGCAGCCCGTGCCTGCCACGCAGCAAAAGGCGATGCGATCATGGAATTTGGTCTTCGACGTGCTCAGGGACCGGATGCCGGTATCTTTGGCGCCCGTGCCGCAGTCATCGGCGGATGTGCCGGTACTTCCTGCGTTCTCACAGGCAAAATGTTCGATGTACCGGTTCTTGGAACTCACGCACACAGCTGGATCATGAGCTTCCCGGATGAATATACCGCATTCAAAACCTATGCAAAACTTTATCCAAACGCATGCACCTTACTGGTAGACACTTACGATGTTCTGAAATCCGGTGTTCCGAATGCGATCCGCGTATTCGAAGAAATGCGAGAAGAGGGTATTCCACTTACCAGATACGGCATCCGTATCGACAGTGGTGACCTTGCTTACCTTTCCAAAGAAGCATACAAGATGCTTGCTGCTGCCGGATTTGACGATGCGATCATCTCCGCTTCCAGTGATCTGGATGAATACCTGATCGACAGCCTGAAAGCTCAGGATGCCAAGATCAACTCCTGGGGTGTCGGAACTAAACTTATCACTTCCGATGATAACCCGGCATTTGGCGGTGTATACAAACTTGCTGCAGTTAAAGATGCCGACAGCACAGAATTCACACCTAAGATCAAACTTTCCGAGAATACTGAAAAAGTTACCAACCCTGGAAATAAAACCGTATACCGTCTCTACAGCAAGAAAACCGGCAAGATCAAAGCGGACCTTATCTGCCTTACTGATGAGAAATTAGATGCGGACGAGAATATGGTTCTCTTTGACCCGATCGATACATGGAAAAAGACCAAAGTTCTGGGTGGAACTTATGAAATCCGTGAACTTCTCGTTCCGGTTATCAAAAAGGGTAAACGTGTCTACGAATCTCCATCTGTTATGGAACTCCGTGACTACTGCCAGAAAGAGCAGAATACTCTCTGGGATGAATCCAGACGTTTCGCAAATCCGCAGAAAGTCTATGTAGACCTGTCCCAGAAACTATGGGAACTGAAAAAAGACCTGCTTGAAGAAATGAGTGAGAAATCTCTCGACTGATAAAATAATCCACATAAAAGCCCCCATTCCCTCATAGACATAAAAGAGAAAGGGGGCTTTTCTTATGAATCTGTATACTCGTCTGATCAACAAAGACCATCCTCTGCCACCAGACTATGTTCCTGAAAATCTGACTGACATCGGAATTCCATTTGATGCACCCTGCGGAGATTCCAAACGGCTTCTGGAAATCCGCACCGCCCATGCAGTGCTTACACTGATACAGGCAGCACAGAAAGAGTCTCTGGTCATTACCGGAGTCTCCGGCTACCGTTCCTACAAACGCCAGCAGAAACTCTCCACCGGGAATCCTTACATCGCAGCTCCGGGCACCAGTGAGCACCAAAGCGGACTCGCACTGGACGTCTCATGTCCATCAATTCAATACCAGCTCATCCCGGAATTTGCTGAAACCCCTGAGGGAAAATGGCTCAAACGAAATGCTTCTCTCTACGGCTTCATTATCCGCTACCCTGCAAACAAAGAATCCGTCACAGGTATCCCCTGGGAACCTTGGCATATCCGCTATGTAACCCGCCCACTTGCCGGGTGCCTCACACTGACCGGACTTACTCTTGAAGAATACTACTCTACTTTTGGTGCTCCTTTACAAAATCCCGAACCAAAACTTCCATAAATCAAAAGCTACGATTTCTATTCTTTGTCATGACTTAACTACTATAATTATCAATTTACTCCGGCAATCTTTTTCACACGATCACTTAAAATGTATCATAATATCACAGATCTCGCTTTTCGTGCCAACACGCATGTTTGGTCCGAAAAGCCCTACCCCGGAGGTAACAATACTGTGCATATTATCTTTTTTCAAATATCCACATGCATTCTCCCACATCAGCTTAATCGTAAGATTTCCCGGGAAAAGCTGTCCGTCATGGGTATGTCCACACAGATCCGCATCCACGCCTGCATCCGCCAGCTCCTGCAGTTCTCTCGGCTCATGATCGATCACCAGCACTGGCAATGACAGATCCATATCTGCCGTAATCTCCTGCGGACTCTTTCTCTCATCAATCCCACGTCCCGGTCTCTCATAATCCGGTCTTCCATACAGATAAAAAGAATTATCAATCAACGTATACTCATCTCTGAGAAGTGTAATTCCTGCTTTCTCCAGAAACTTATCCATCTTCACAGAGCTCTCTTTCTTCTCCTTACCGCCAAAAGTAAATCCCGCCAGAATTTTCTCCTGAATATCATGATTTCCATAACATGCATATACACCATACTTTGACTGAATCCCTCTCAGGATCGCCGCCAGTCTGTCCGGATTCTCCAGTGCCTCATATTCATTGTCAAAAATATCTCCGGCAACCACGACCAGATCCGGGTTCTGCGCATTGATCTTCTCCACCATCTTCTCCATATGGCGGCAGCCGATATTATATCCCAGATGAAGATCTGCGATCAGCACCACATTCAGCGAGTCCAGATTCCCCGCTTTCTTATCAATGGAAATATCATACTTCGTTGTCTGTATATTTCCTGCATTGATCATTCCATAAATACTGACCGTCGTAATGATCACCGCACAGACCACTCCCACTACAGCAGTTCCCACATTTCCAAAAAGCAATGCTCTGCCCGGAAAATTCAGATTCTTCAGAGGATACTTCAATAATAATCTCAAACCATCCGCAATTCCCACCGTCATGATCGTATATACCAGCACGCCGAGCCAGTAGTTACTCAGAAGCTTCATAAATCTCCGAAATCCCGAAGCCGGCGCCATAAACGCAATCAATATACTGAACACTACAAACAAATAGATAAGTCCAATTCCTCTGCATACCCACACATTCTGGAAAACGACGTGCAATACCCGTATCCAGTTCAGGGTTCTCAGCAGAATATAGATACACACCAGCAGATAAACCGGTGCCAGATAGATTGCTATCATATATTCATTTCTCCTCTCCGTTGTTCTTTACCAGGCAGATACCACGCATAACTTGTGATACCTTCCCCTGTATTTGGATTTTTTGATGAATAAATCTGATCAGCCATAAATATGATCAGCAATGCCGCACACAATGGAACAGCAATTCTGTAACTGATCTTTCTGAACAGATTATCCATCAATGGTGCCGCAATGTATACAAAAGCCATTCCGCCCACGCCAAATACCAGCAGTCCTTCTGCACAGATCCTGCCATTAAGATTCAGAAAATATCCACTGTAATCCCACAAAGGAAAATGCAAAGAACAGCAGAATCAGTGATGTGATCGAATATCTGCGAAGATAATGCAGATAATCCAGTTTATGGTTCTTTTCACTTTCAGAAATTGTAAACAATCTTGATGGATATTCTTCCCCACGGATCATTGCCCACATGGAGTCGATCTTCATCTTACGTTCTTCATCAGCTACATACAACTCTTCGTCTTTTCTGTTGAACACTGTAATTCCAAACATTTTTGCCAGAAAAGCCCTGATACCAGTTAAAGGCACCCTATGTTCCGGCATGTTCTCCAATTCTACCACATCCGCATAAGCAGTCTGTAATGTCTCAAGTCTGGCAAATACCCCTCTGCGCCTTCCTGTGTTTCACCTTCCAAAGCTTTGTCTACCGCAGTTGTTGCCCTCTCTCTGTAAATGCTTGGCATGAAATTCATGGTAAACTCCTCCCCGATAAAGGATGCCAGCATACACACTGCCAAAAGCAGAATATAATGCTTCTTCACAATCTGCCAGGCATTTTTCTTCATTTCTTTTCTCGTTTTCATGATATCTCCTCAACGTATAAATCATTTTGAAAACAATTCATCAACTTTATAACTGTTCCTTTATTATACAAAAAAGAATCTCCAGTTGCTACCATTCGCTCCTGAAGATTCTCTTAATTTATTATGAAGATTTATACTCATTTACATCTATTCTGCAATATTTTTGATATGATCATATTCGAGCTTTAAAGTAACTTCTACTTATCCTTCTGTTTCATATAAACCATATATTGCAACGCACTTACTGTTCCATCTGCCGTCCCAGAAAACCACTTGCAGTCCTGATCAGCATTTTTTCTGATTCACCCATCACATCTCTCTCGTTCTTCCCCAGAAGAAGTACTGATCCCACAGCGTCCCCTGCACTGATGATCGGCTGCATGATCTGGGAATACAGCGGTTCTCTCTGCTCCTGCGTCACCGGAATCCTGCTTCTGTCATTCCCATTGGCAAACACTGAACCTCTCTCTGAAATCGTTTCCTCAAGAGCCTTACTGATCGGCTTTCCCACATATTCTCTGCTTCCCTGTCCTGCTGCCGCAACTACCTGATCATGATCCGTAATGCAGGCCACCATCCCACTGGACTGTGCCAGCGCCTCCGCATATTCCTTTGCAAAAACATTCAGCTCCCCGATAGGTGAATACTTTTTCAGAATAATCTCACCCTCCCGGTCTGTAAAAATCTCCAGCGGAGTTCCTTCTTTTATCCGTAATGTTCTTCTGATTTCCTTAGGAATGACCACACGTCCCAGGTCATCAATACGCCGAACGATTCCTGTAGCTTTCATGCACTTTTCTTCCTCCTGTTTTTCTTTTTATCGAAGTTTACTGTCTTTGTATCCTTCAGTTTCCATATCATGTGTTGTATGGTTATTATGTGGAAAAACAGGGAGAATATACATCTCTGTATTTACAAAAAATGCCATTTAACAGCAGCCAAGCAGCTATTTTCCGGAAAGTAATTCCATCAGTTCCTCTCTGGTGAAACTGCCACCGTTCAGTCCTTCGCCCTCCAGGATCTGATCCGCCAGTTCACGTTTCTTTTCCTGCAGCTTCAGGATATTTTCTTCAATCGTATCTTTCACGATCAACTTGTATACATTTACCACATTCTTCTGCCCGATTCTGTGTGCCCGGTCCGTTGCCTGATTCTGCACTGCCAGGTTCCACCACGGGTCAAAATGGATTACAATATCCGCTGCCGTCAGATTCAGACCGGTTCCTCCTGCTTTCAGAGAAATGCAGAATACCTGCGTCTCGTCTTTGTTAAAGTTCTCTACCATCTGGGCACGTTTCTCCTTGCTTGTAGAACCAGTCAGCATATAATAGCTGATCTTCTCCTCTTCAAGACGCTTTGCAAGATGGTCAAGCATTGTCGTAAACTGCGAAAACAACAGAATCTTATGTCCACTCTCCACTGCATTGCTGATCATATTCAGACACATGTCCACTTTTGCAGAATCGGCTTTGTAATCTGCGAAAACAAGCGACGGATCACAACAGATCTGGCGCAGTTTTGTCAGCTCTGCCAGGATCGTAATCTTCGAAGTTTTAAACTCTTCTTCCGACTGCTTATCCAGCATCAGCATCATACGCTTTACATGTGCATCATAAAGCTTCTGCTGCTCTCCGGTAAACTGTACAAACATATTCTCTTCCAACTTATCCGGCAGATCTGTAAGTACTTCTTTCTTCAATCTTCGAAGTACAAACGGCCGGATCATTTTCTGCAGACGTTTCATGGCGTCTTCATCTGAATTCTGAACTGCCGGAATTTCCACTTCTTCACGGAACTTCTTATAACTGTAAAGAAAACCAGGCATCAGATAATCAAAAATACTCCACAGCTCACTCAGACGATTCTCCACCGGAGTTCCGGTAAGTGCCAGTCTGAAGTCTGCCTGAACTTCTTTTACCGCTTTCGCAGCCTGTGTATTTGCATTCTTAATGTACTGAGCTTCATCAATAATTTCACATCTGAACTTATATCCCTCATATTCACTAATATCTCTTTTCAGCAGATCATATGAGGTAAGAAGTATATCTTCAGTACCCGCTTCTGCCAGAATCTTTTTTCTTTCTGCCGCAGTTCCAGTTACCATCTTCGCTGTCAGTTTCGGTGCAAATCGCTGAATCTCACTGCTCCAGTTATAAACCAGTGATGCCGGTGCTACAACCAAAGCATTTCTCTGCTTCTTTTTATACTGTTCATTTACATCTCCTACTGTTTCATTTTTCAGTCCGGCTTTATTCTCCGTCACATAAACATCTCTTTCCAGAAATTCCGACAGCAGAAATGCAATCACCTGCAGCGTTTTTCCAAGTCCCATGTCATCCGCAAGGATACCACCAAACCCATTATAATTCAGCGTCTTGATCCACAGAAATCCTCTCTTCTGATACTCCCGCAAAACTTTATCCAGAGTCTCCGGCACTTCGAAATCATTGTCCTCAATGGTCTTCATATTTCTGACCAGAGACTTAAACGATTTATCTTTCACTGCAGAAACAACCGGGTTCTCTTTCAACTGTGCATCCAGATACAATGCACGGTATTTCTGTACTTCAATTTTATCCTGCTTCATCTGCTTATCAGTCAACTGAAGTCCTGCTCTAAGTTCTTCAACCGTATCCAGACCTGACTCCGCAGCATTCACAAAAGCTCCGTTTTTCAGACGGTAGAACTTTTTCTTCTTATTGTATCTGGAAAGAATATCGATCAGTTCTTCCCTGGACATATCACCTGCTGTCATGCTCAGTTCCAGTAGATTTCCACTTAAGGAAACGCCAACTGTAACCTTCGGTGAATTCCTCACTTCAATTCTTTTCAGTGCATCAGAAATAAATACCTCGCCCACTGCCTGCAGTGCCGGAATTCCTTCTATCAGGAACTCATATTCTGATTCTTCATCATCAGCAATTACCGCACACTGTTCAAATGGATTAAATGCATTCGAATATTTATGGATCATATTTCTGACAATTGTTTCCTTATTCATATCGCGTGTCGCAATATCGTCCGTCGTATATAAGGAAAATTCCCTATCACCATATTTGACTGTAGCCTTACATGTAACCATATTTGACTGCGGTGCATCCAGATAAAACTGAAACTCCGGCTTGATCATTCCATAATTCTCCGGATGAAATTCAACCATCCTGCATTTAAAGAACTCCTGGATCACCGGTAAAAGTTCCTGACAAAACGCCGGCACATCCTTATTTTCTATGAACGCTTTCTCACCTGACATCGAGTCCAGACTGTCCAGAAAATCCTTAACCGGCAAAAGTTCTTCTACATTCTCAATATAAATCTTTTTATCATAAAAACAGATTTTATACTGTCCTGTATTTGCTGCACATACAAATTTGCTTACCTTCAGCTCAATTCCCTGTTTTGCACCTGTGATCGTTATTTTTCTTGGGAGATGTTCTCTGGTTATTTCCCATGTTTTATTTTTGGTTCCTATTGCCTCTCCATACAGTGTTTTTCCTTCCATCAAAAGCATAAACTCTGCCAGTTCATTCCCGGACAGATCCAGATGCCTTACTTTTTCCAGGCCTCCCATATAGTATCCATAGTAAGAAGAGGCTCTGTGAAACTGTCTGTTATTATTTACCCATTTACAGATAAATTTTGCAAGCGATTTAGATTCTTCGTCAAAAGATTCTATTGTATGAACAAACTGAAGATTTTTTCCATATTTGTAATCATCCTGATTTGCGATATGAGCATCAAAAGAAATTGCATCTTTCAACACATACATTTTATTTATTCCTATTTTAAATTCTACAGTAAATGTCCTTCCGTCAAAATCAAAATACGGTTCCAGCCTTACCTTTCCATAGGTGCTCCCTTGGATCAGTGGAAGAGACTTTGCAACTGCCTGCTTCTGCAGAAGCTGTGCCAGTTCAGGTGTAGTATGCATAGTGACTCCCTTTTTTACACCCTTTATATTATCCAGACTTTTCTCATCTATCTGCGACCACGTTGCCCGTTCCTTATATTCCAGTAAAACCGCCACACAATGTTTACAAAGTCCGTCATATTCTCCATATGCAGGACAGTCACAATAGAAACCATCTACTGTATCGTTTTCTTTATCTACAGAAACATCTACCTCGTAAATATTTCTTCCGCTCCCTTTTACAGAAGCTATGATCTCATCACTTGTGCCACAATCCTGAACATCCATGTCCAGAACTTTCCCCTCCAGATAAACGCTCTCTCCTCTTGCATAAACTCCGGCACCCGCCATATATTTTATCTGCGCATTTGTAATCATAATTTTGTTACCTCTTCCAGCCTTTGTAAAAAAAGAACCCCTCCACCAGGCAGCCTCAATCTCTGCTTAAAGTGAAGGGATTTCCTCATCCATCGCTATTTATTTTACACGATAACCTTTGCAACTGCAAGACCATAAACTTTAAATTCATCGCTTCCATTGCCATAGATCCAGCTTACCTCGCCTTCCGGTACCGGAAGTTCTGCGCTTTCTGTTCCGAAGTTCTGGTAAATATAGTATTTTGCATTTTCATTCTCTCTCACTGTGATCTCCAGTGCATCCGGGATTTCTCCTTTGATTCCACTGGAAACGCCGCTGTCTTTCAGCACTTTTCCAAGGAAGTCACTGTAGAACTCTTTATCAGCATCTGCTGCCACATACCATGCTTTACCCTTGCCATATTCATTCACCGTCAGGCAGGAAGTTCCTTCATAGAAATCACTTCCGTAAGTCATTAATGTACGTGCTCCGCGAAGCTCCACAAGATCACACAGATACTTACATGTATAAGTCTTATCCAGACCAAGTTCATTACTCTCTACAGGAACAAAAGAGTTCTCTTCCCAGTCATAAAGACCATCAATCTCAGCACTTCTGATTCCCAGTACATCCATCAGGCCATGTGGTGTTCCTTCCAGATAGCATCTGTCTGTGTCATCTGCGATTCCTGACCAGTAACTTGTGATCAGTGTACCGCCGTTTTCTACAAACGCACGAACCTTTTCTGCAAAACCTTCCTTAAACATATAAACCATCGGCAGAGCCAGTACTTTATATTTGTCCAGATCACAGGTCATATCGATCAAATCTACGTTAACACCCTGTTTACGGAAACCTCTGTAGAATTTCAGCATGGCTTCCAGATAATGAAGGCCTTTATTTCTCGGTCCCTGGCTGTCCTCCATAGCCCACTGGCTATCCCAGTCATAGATCATAGCCACCTGACTGCTCATAGTTGTTCCTGTCAGTTCCTGCAATTCTTTTAAAGCTGCTCCAACTTCAGAAACCTCTTTAAATACTCTTGTATCCTTCCCGCCGTAATGGTCGATCACTGCTCCGTGGAACTTCTCGGAAGCACCTCTGCTCTGACGAATCTGGAAGTAAAGAGATGCATCGCTTCCGTGTGCAATTGCCTGCATAGACTGTGCGAAAAGCATTCCCGGTTTCTTCAACTTACTGACGCTCTGCCAGTTAGTAGAACTCGGGCAGGACTCCATCTGTAAAAATGGCTTGTCCTTCAGGGAACGCATCAGGTCATGGCACATACCATTGTCATAAGCAGTATCGATCAGTGCTTCTTTATGCCACGTCGGATAAGTATCCCAGGAAACCACATCAATTTCTTTCGCAATCTTAAAGTAATCCAGACCGCCAAAATAATGCATCAGATTTGCAGTTGTCGGCAGCTCACTTCCGCCATCTCTCAGTGCTGCGATTTCATGGTGAATAAAGTCTGCTGTCTGATGAGTGACAAATCTCTTCCAGTCCAGATTCAGTGCATGAAGCTGAGTCTCACCAATCTTAGACGGACTTTCAATCTGGTCAAAGCTGTTATAAGTATGGCTCCAGAAAGTGGTACACCACTGATCATTCAGATTCTCAATAGTCTGATATTTCTCTCTCAGCCAGTTACGGAATGCCTCCTGACAAAGCGGGCAGTGGCATTCTCCACCGTACTCATTGGAAATATGCCACAGGATCACACCCGGATGTGTAGCAATTTCCTCTGCCATTTTTTTGTTAATGATATGGATCTTCTCTCTGTAAACCGGAGAAGTATAGCAGTGATTATGTCTGAATCCAAACAGTGCTCTGTGGCGTGTCTCATCTACACGAAGTACTTCCGGATATTTATCAGCCATCCATTTCGGTCTTGCACCAGATGGTGTAGACAGGATTGTGGAAATTCCTCTCTTATAAAGTTTATCAATGATCTCCTGCAGCCATCCAAAGTTAAATACGCCTTCTTCCGGTTCCAGTGTAGACCAGGAAAACATTCCCACACTTACTACATTGCAGCCGGATTCTTCCAGCATCTCAATATCTTTTTCCAGAATGTCCGGTCTCTTTAACCACTGCTCAGGATTGTAGTCGCCGCCATGGAGCAGCTTGTCAGTTCTAAAGTCCATACTTGTTCTCCTCTTTAAATCTCTATTCTCAGTCGTTTTCTCAGTCGTTTTCTCTTTCGTTATCATATTTAAGATTATTACTCACTCCATTTACCCAATGTCAGGATATTGATTTGTGAACAATAACCGTATAAGTTCAAGTATTCATTAACCTAGATTATTCACGGCACAGTCGTGAAAGTGGCTGAAAACCACATAGTTTCTATATTTTAACTGAATATTGCTTTTCACCTATCAGATGAATGAAAAAAGAGCATCCA